>NZ_JBAGKC010000033.1:0-76106 GCF_037034245.1 Streptomyces sp. CA2R106 | reverse complement strand
CGAGCCGTAGGCGTGGCCTCGATCGCCTACACCGTCTTCCCGGCCCACCGCCGCCGCGGCATCGCCCCGCGCGCCGTCCGCCTCGTCACCGCCTGGGCCTTCCGCGACCTCGCCCTGACCCGGCTGCTGCTGGAGGCCGACGAGGCGAACACCGCATCGCTCCGGGTCGCCGAGAAGTGCGGCTTCCGCCGCCTCGGCACCCGCACCTCCCCCACTTCCGACGGCACCGTCCCGCGCGGCACCGCGCTCTTCGTCCGCACCGCCGCCTGACGGCCGTCGTGAGCGGCGCGCCACGGCCGTCGGATCGCGCGGACGCCGGCGGCGGGGCTCACCGCACCGGGAGGCTGGAGCCGCGGACCACCAACTCCGGGAGGAGCACCGCGCGTTGGTGCTGGTGCAGGGCGGCGCGGGGGCCGGTCTCCTCCAGGAGGAGTTCCGCGGCCATGCGGCCCATCTCGGCGGCCGGCTGCCGTACGGAGGTCAGGGGGACCACGGCGGCCGCCGCGAACTCGATGTCGTCGTAGCCGACGATCGCCAGGTCGCGCGGGACGGCGATCCCGGCGGCGTAGACGACCTGGAGGACGCCGAGGGCCAGCAGGTCGTTCGCGCAGAAGACCGCGGTGGGGCGCTGCGCGAGGCCCAGCAGGCGGGAGGCGGCGTCGCGGCCGGCGGCGACGTCCAGCCGCTGCGCGGGGATCTCCAGCAGCGCCTCGGGCCCGAGCCCGGCCTCCGCGAGGGCCTGGAGCATGCCGTCCCGGCGGTCCTTGACCTGCTGGAGGTGCGGCGGCCCGCTGATGTACGCGATGGTGCGGTGCCCGGCCGACACCAGGTGGCGGCCGGCGAGCGCGCCCCCGATCGTGTCGTCGACCGACACCGAGCAGCCGTCGTCGGCCTCCCCCGCGCCCCGGTCCACCAGGACGAACGGCACGTTCTGCTGCCGCAGCAGCTCCAGGCTGGCGCCGGTCGGGTCGGCCGGGGTGAGCAGTACCCCGCGCACCCGCTGCTCGGCGAAGAGCGAGATGTACGTCGCCTCCTCGCTGGCGCTCTGCCCGCTGTTGCAGAGCATCACGCCGAGCTCCGCCTCGCGCGCCGCGGACTCCGCGCCGCGCGCGACGTCCACGAAGAACGGGTTGCCCATGTCGAGGACGAGCAGCGCCATGATCCGGCTCTGGCCGGCCCGCAGCTGGCGGGCGGACTCGCTGCGGACGTAGCCGAGCTGCTTGATGACGCTCTGCACGCGGTCCCTGGTCTCCTCCGAGACCAGGTCGGGGCGGTTGATCACATTGGACACCGTGCCCACCGACACGCCGGCCTGCCGCGCCACGTCCTTGATCCCGACCATTCGCACCATGTTCTCCTCAGAGGGGGCTCCGCGCACCGCCGGACCGCAATGTACTGAACGGGTCGGCGATCTCCCCATTGAAACAGTTCACTCGACCTGCCGCTGCGGCGGCCCACTCCACCCACGGGCGCCGTCGCCAACCGGCCCACCGCGCCCTTCCCGTACGGCCCGCGACCGATTGAAACTATTCAACCCGGTCCCCCGACCCTAGGACCGACCTCGGCAGACGTCAACCCTCACCCCCTGACATACACCCCACACCCGCCCGATCCCCCGATTTGATGCTTTCAATACAACCCCGCAGCTGCGCGGGACGGGCGGGCAGGGGGGCGCGGGCCGCCGTCACCGCGCGGGGAAGTCCGTCTCCGGGGCGGTGGCGGCGTTGGCGGCGAGGTCGGCGCGCAGCGCCTCGACCTTCGCGGTGGCGTAGGCGTGCGCGTCGGAGCCCAGCAGCTGGCGCAGCGGTCCGCCGGCGGCGGCCCGGCGGACGATGGCGGCGGCGCCCTCGACCGGGTCGCCGAGCTGGTGGCCCTGGAGTGCGAGGTGCTCCGCGACCATGGTGCGCACCGCCGGGTAGTGCGCGGACACCTCCGCGGGCAGGGCGAGCGAGTCGGTCGTCAGGAAGGACGTGCGGAAGTACCCGGGTTCCACGAGCGCGACCTCGATGCCGAACTCCGCGACCTCGGCGGCCAGCGCCTCGGTCAGGCCCTCCAGCGCGAACTTGCCCGCGCAGTACAGCGCCCAGCCGGGGACCGCGGTGAGGCCGAGCACCGACGAGACGTTGATGACGTGTCCCGCGCGCTGCCCGCGCAGGACCGGCAGCGCCGCGCGCAGGACGTTCCACACGCCGACGATCTGCACGTCGAGCATGGCGCGCACTTCCTTGTCGCCGGTCTCCTCGACCGCGCCCAGGAAGCCGTAGCCGGCGTTGTTGACCACCGTGTCCAGGCGGCCGAAGCGCTCGACGGTCCGGTCGACGGCGTTCTTGACCTGCGCCTCGTCGGTCAGGTCGACCGTCAGCGGCAGTAGCCGGGAGGTGTCGGTGTCCGGGCCCAGGGCGGCGGTGAGCCGGTCGGCGGAGCGGGTGGTGGCCGCCACGCTGCCGCCCAGGGCGAGCAGGTGCCGGACGACTTCCAGGCCCAGGCCGCGGGAGGCGCCGGTGACGAACCAGGTGCCGGGGAAGCCGCGGGGAGCCGTGCCGTCGGAGGAGGCGGAAGCAGTGGCGGGAGCAGTGGCGGGTGAGCTGCTGGAAGAAGAGGTGGAAGTGGTCATGGCGATCCTTCGCGAGGCCGGAGCTGAGGCCGGAGCTGACGGGGGGTGCGGCCGGAGCGGTGGTCCGCGGTCCGGCGCTGCCCTCCACTCTGGTCGCGTGCCACGCCCCTCGCGGCGCCATGATCGGCCCTCTCGCGCCCCGGTCCCGGCTGACTAGGACGCACCGACCCAGGTAAGGCGCCCGGCGCCCGCGGGGGGTCGTCCACACTGGAGGCATGGCCGCCACCACCAACCGCGAACTCGCCGACTTCCTCCGGCGCGCCCGCGCCCAGTGCGACCCGGCGCGGGCCGGGCTGCCGCCGGACGGCCGGGTCCGGCGCGTCCCGGGCCTGCGGCGCGAGGAGGTCGCCCGGCTGGCCGGGGTCTCCGCGGACTACTACGCCCGGCTCGAACAGGGCCGCCGGATCACCCCCTCCCCCGCCGTCGTCGAGGCGGTCGGCCAGGCGCTCGGGCTCGACGCCGCCGGGCGGGCGCACCTGGCCGACCTGATCGGCACCACCGCCGGCCCCGTACGCATCCGCCCGCCCGGCGTGCAGCGCCTGCGGCCGGGCGTCCACCAGCTGCTGGACTCGCTGGACGGCGGCGCCCCGGCCCTCGCGCTGGGCCGCCGCGCCGACGTCCTCGGGGCGAACCGGCTGGCCCGGGCGCTGTTCGCGGACTTCGACGCCCTTCCGGCCGCGGAGCGCAACTACGCCCGCTGGCTGTTCCTCGACCCAGGCGCCCGGGCCCTCTTCCTGGACTGGGAGGTGCAGGCCCGGGCGGCGGTGGAGAGCCTGCGGCTGGACGCCGGCCGCGACCAGGGCGACCCGGCCGCGCGGCGGCTCGTCGCGGAACTGCGGGAGCGCAGCGGCGACTTCGACCGGTGGTGGCGCAGCCACCGCGTGCACCAGCGCACCCACGGGTCGAAGCGCCTGCGCCACCGGCTCGTCGGCGACCTCACCGTCGAGTACGAGACGCTCACCCTGCCCGGCGACAGCGAGACGGTGCTGTACCTCTACACCGCCGCCGCCGGATCGTCCTCCCGCCGGGCGCTGGACCTGCTCGCCTCCTGGGCTCCCGAAGCCGGCGCCGGGCGGGAAAACGTCCGCGTCCTCAGGCCAGGGGCGCCTGACCGTACGGCGTGAGGCGGACCGGGCCGATCAGGCCGTAGGGCTGCGCGGCCATCGTGCCGTAGACCGAGGGGTCGCAGACGCGCAGGCGGTTGCCGAGGGTGGTGGCGACCTCCACCTCGATGGTGTTGTCGCCGCGCCGCAGGCAGCCGCCGAGGTCGACGACGGGGTGGAGGTGGTCGACGGGCGGGAGGGCGCGGCCGTTGACGGTCACCCGGCAGGTGTCGTAGACGGTGCCGAGGTCGAGGTAGGCGCCGTAGCCGCCGGTCCAGGGGCCGTCGAGGTGCACGGTGGTGCGGTAGGTGCCGATCCCGGAGGCGTCGGCGATGTCCGGCAGGGTGGGCCAGGCGGCGAGGGCGTCCAGGGACAGGTGGTGGCGGACGACCGAGGTGGTGGTGGCGGTGGCGCCGGGCTGCCAGTCCTCGACGTCGAGGTCCCACTGCGTCAGCGTCGTCGGCTGCGGTATCCCGCTCAGGGTGGTGTGCACCGTGCCGCCCTTGGACAGCGCGGTGGTGTAGCGGCCATCGGCGGTCGCGCGCACCACGAGCTGCCCGTCCGCGAAGAGCGCTTCCTGCGCGTCGGTGGTGACCGCGTGCGGGTCCTTGGCGTTGCGGTCGCCGAACAGCCCGGGCGCCCCGACCGCCACCACCATCGTCTCGCCGGGCTGGAGGGCCACGCGGAAGGTCACCGCGCCGTCCTTCCCCTCGGTGTACTGCCCGATGCGGGTGATCTCGCCGGTCCACAGGTCCAGCAGGTAGGGCACGTCGCCGGTGCGCTGCCGCGGCAGGGTCACGTCGTGGTCGATGGCGGCGACCGGCGGCTTGACGGTCTCGGCGTGCTTGCCGTTGCAGAAGTAGTAGTAGTCCACGCCGCCTGCGTACCGGTGGGCGTTGAGCAGCGTGGAGCTCGCGCCGTAGGAGACGTACGGGGTGATGCCGAGGTCGGCGAGCGCGGTCGGGATCTGGGTGAGGTCGCTGAGCACGCGCACCCGCGGCTGGGCGAGCAGTTGCGCCATGACCGCGGCCAGGCGGGCGTTCTGGCCGCCGGGGTCGACGCCGGGGATGCTCGGGGCGGACCAGTCGCCGAGCAGGATGATCGGCAGTCCGGCCTTGGTGAAGGCGAGGAACTTCTCGGCGGTGGCGACGGACAGGGTGATGTCCATGCTGGAGAAGCGGTCGCCCTCGACGAAGACCGCCTGGTAGGCGGCGCCGTTCGCGGCGAGCTTGCCGCCGGTGACCTTGGCCGCGGGCAGGCTGAGCAGCGGTTCGCTGATGAAGGAGTGGTTCCAGCCGAGGGTGATGCCGGTCGCGGTGAACCAGGAGGTGCCGATGCCGGTGTCGGCGTAGCCGGTCTGCCGGAAGACGGCGACGTCGATGCGCGGCTTCCCGCTCTGGAGCACCTGGTGGATGCGCGAGAGGTAGCCGGACATGTCGGCGATGTGGCGCCAGGTCGGGTGCCGCGGCCCCCAGGACTCGGCGTAGCCGACGGCGCCCTTGTACGGGGTGAAGGCCGCGTAGCCGGGCCACTGCACGCCGGGCAGTTCCGCGTAGGAGAAGCCGTGGATGACCGTCTGGTTGACGCCCGCGGCGTACGCGCCACCCATGGTGAGCAGGAACTTCTGCCAGGTGGTGCTGTAGGCGCCGCCGGTGTAGGCGCCCGACTCGCAGGACAGGATGGTGGTGCCGGCCATGTCCCGGCCGCCGGTGAGGCTGCGGTAGTCGTCCAGGTTGTGGAAGCCCAGCGACTCGCCCTCGGGGATGTCGAGGATCGCGGCGGTGTACGTCGCGTCGGTCTGGAGGCCGTACGGCTGGGCGCGCAGCTTCAGGCCGAGGGCGTTGGCCCACTTCTTCACGGCCGTGGCGTGGTGCTCGTTGTACAGCTCGGACAGCGTCTGCCAGTAGTCGTGGCTGACCTCGCGGGTCAGCCGGGCGACGAACGTGTACGCCTGGTTGCCGCCGCTGACGAGCAGGGTCGGCAGGTAGGGCAGCAGGTCGTAGCCGCGGCGGCGGGCGAACTCCGCCAGCACGTCGGGCGTCCACAGCAGGGACTTGCTCTCCAGCTCGATGGAGTCCTCGAACAGGGCGCCGCCGGCCTTGGCGATGAGCCGCCGCACCGGCTTCGTGAGCAGGTCCGACTCCCAGAAGTCGGTGATCGCGTGGGTGCCGGCGGGGCTGAAGTGGTCCACGACGTAGGCGGCGGGCACGGTGTGCGGGCCGGCTTCCGGGGTCTGGCCGACGCCGCGCTGCCAGTACGCGAGCAGCAGGTAGGTGCCGTCGGCGGGCGCGGTCCAGGAGATCCGCGCGCCGACGGCCGCGTCGCTGGACGTCCAGGTCCGGGAGCCGGTGACGCCGGCGGTCAGGTCGGTCACCGAGTCCGCGTCCAGACCGGTGAGCTTGGTGGTGCTGTAGGCGGTGTCCACGCGTACGGCCTGGACGGCGACGAGCGTCTGCCGCGTCACCGTGCTCGCGGCGGCGGCCGCCGGGGCCGGTACGGTCCCGGTGTACGTGGCGCCCGCGGCCACGGACACCACGCCGTGGGCGAGTTCCTTGAGCGCGCCGTCGCTGTCCGGGGTGATGGTGGGGACGGCCGCCGGCCAGGCGGGGCCGATGGTGATGTCGACGGTCATGCCGCGCTTGTCGGCCTGCTCCAGGGCCGCTTCGACGCCCGCGATCCAGGAGGGGCTGCCCCAGCCGTGGTGCGCGGTGTCGAGTACGGACGTGTCGTCGACGCTGTGGTGCACCGCGGAGATCTCGACGCCGCCGAAGCCCGCGTCCGCGATCTGGTCGATCTCCCGGCGCAGTTCGGCCGGGTCGACCAGGCCGTCCGGCCACCACCAGCGGAACTTCGGCTGGAGCGGGCGGGCGGGGGCGGCCAGCCAGTCCGCCTTGCCGGTGCCCTTCGCGGCGGCGGACGCGGCGGCGTTCGCGTCGGCGTGGGGGTTGGCGCCGGTGCTCGCCCCTGAACTCGCCTGCGCGGCGCCCGCCGCCGCGCCCCACGCCAGCGCGGTCATCGCGCCCGTCGCCGCGCCGGCCTGCAACACGCGTCGCCGGGTGAGCCGATCCGTACCCGCTTGTCCCGCGTGCCCCGCCTGCGCTGCCTGCGCTGCCTGTTCCGGCTGACCTGCCCGCCCCGGCTGCTCCTGAACGCCCACGGCTACCCCTCTTCCTCGCGCCCCGCCAACGATGAATCGATTTAATTCCGACCGGACCGTATGGCCGCACTCCGCCCACGTCAATGCCATGAACAGCCTGAATGCGCGTCAGGACGATCTTTTTGCGCACCGATGGGCATTGAAACCCTTCAATTGGCGACTCCTGAGACGCATGTGACCCCCGCGCGCCCGGGCGGCCCGCCGGCATGGACCGACCCTCGGCCGGGTCCGCTGCCGCCGCGGAGGCGCCCGCCAGGAACGCGGAGCCGACCGCTCACGGCTCCCGACGTGAGAGGGGCGCCCGACGTGAGAGGGTGGCGAGGGCGCCTGCTCGGGTGTGCGCCGAACGTCCGCTGCCGTGGACGCGCGCGGGGCGGGCGCCGGACGGGAGGCACCATGACCATGCACCGCCCCGACATGTCCCGCGCCGCGCGCCTGGCCGCCCACGGCGCCGTCGCCACCTCGCTCGCGCTGTGCGGCGAGGCCGGGCTGCGTGAACTGCTGGCCGCCGCCACCCCGCTGGGCTCGGGCATCGGCGGGAAGACCCTGCTGCTGGAGGTCGAGGGAACCCCCGTCTTCGTCAAGCAGGTCCGCCTGACCGACCTGGAGCGCCGCCCGGAGCACGTCCACTCCACGGCCAACCTGTTCGGCGTCCCTTCCTGCTGCCAGTACGGCATCGGATGCGGCCCGGGCGTCAGCGCCTGGCGGGAGTTGGCCGTCCACACGATGACCACGAACTGGGTGATCGCCGGGGCGCACGAGGGCTTCCCCCTCACATACCACTGGCGGGTGCTGACGGACTCCGGCCGGCCGCTACCCGACGAACTGGCCGACGTCGAAGGCACCGTCGGCTACTGGGGCGGCGATGCAGGAGTACGCCGCCGGATCACGGCGCTCCAGCAGTCGACGGCAAGCCTCACGCTCTTCCTGGAGTACATCCCGCACACCCTCCACGACTGGCTCGTCGCCCAGTTCGCGGCCGGCGACGAAGCGGCCGGGCGCGCCTGCGCCATGGTGGACCGCGAACTGGAGGCCGCCACCTCCTTCATGACCACCCGCGGGCTGCTCCACTTCGACGCCCACTTCCACAACGTCCTCACCGACGGCCGCCGCCTGTACTTCGCCGACTACGGCCTCGCGCTCTCCACCCGCTTCGACCTCACGCCGGGCGAGCGCGGCTTCCACGAGCGCCACCGCGGCTACGACCGCTCCTACACCGCCTCCTACTTCGTCCACTGGCTGGTCAACGCGCTCTACGGCCACCCCCACGGAAGCCCCGAGCGCCACGCCCTGGTCCGCGCCTACGCGGAGGGCCGCCACCACCCCACCGGCATCCCGGCACCCGCAGCGGCCCTCCTCACCCGCGACGCCTCCCTCTCCCTGACGATGTGGCAGTTCCTCCACCAGCTGCAACACGAAGACCCCCGAACCCCGTACCCTTTTGACGCGCTTCGCCACACCGCACCATCAGCCAATCCCCTGTGACACGGCGCCCCGGCCCCGCACTGCTCCCGTTAAGCTGCTGCGATGAGCACCGCCGACGTCGACTCGGCCTTCGTCCGTTCGCTGCCGAAGGCCGAGCTCCACGTACACCTCGAGGGCACCCTCGAGCCCGCCACCGCGTTGGCGTGTGCTCGTCGCAACGGGGTGAGCCTGCCGTGGGGCAGCGAGGAGGAGCTGCGGGCGGCATACGACTTCGCGGACCTGCCGGCCTTCCTCGAGGTGCTCTTCCGGGTGGCCGGCACCCTGCGGCAGCGGCAGGACTTCTACGACCTCGCGATGGACTACCTGCGCCACGCGCACGCCGACGGCGTCACCCGGGCGGAGGTCTTCGTGGGGTCCCAGACCTTCCTCGACGCCGGCGTTCCGATCGAGGTCGTCCTCGACGGCGTGCTCTCCGCTTTCCGCGAAGCCGGCGAGGAATGGGGCATCGACGCCCGGCTGATCTGCACCGCGCAGCGCCACCGGGAGGAGTCCACCGCCCTGGAGCTGCTCGACGTGATCGAGCCGTGGCGCGAGCAGGTCATCGGCATCGGGATGGGCTCCGCAGAGCGGGGCAACCCGCCCTCGAAGTTCGCGCGCTTCTTCGCCGAGGCCCAGCGCCGCGGCTACCGGACCACGATCCACGCCGGCGAGGACGCGCCCGCTTCGTACGTCGTCGAAGCGTTGGCACTCGGGGTGGACCGGATCGATCACGGTGTGGCCGTGGCCGATGACCCGGTGCTCGTCCGCCGGGTGGCCGACCTCGGCATACCGCTGACCATGTGCCCGCTGTCCAACGTCGCGCTCAAGGTGGTGCCGACCCTTGCCGCCCACCCGCTCAAGCGCCTGCTCGACGCCGGTGCGGCAGTCACCCTCAACTCCGACGACCCGCCGTTCTTCGGTGGCTACGTCGCCGACAACTACGTGGCGAGCGCCGCCGGCCTGGGCCTGACCCGGGCGGAACTCGCCCGGCTGGCCGAGAACTCACTGGCCGCCTGCTGGTCGCCGCGCTGACCGGATGACTCCTCGGGCCGCCGAAGCGTAACGGGGGCGGCAGCGCACCGTCGCCCGGGTGGCCGGAGGCGGGCTACTCGGCGGGGAAGAGACGGCGCGCCGTCATGGGCCGCTACTCCGGGTCCCAGGCCACCAACTGGTCGAAGACACCCCGGTCGCCGTCGAGTTCCAGAGAGTCCAGCGGAACGCGGCCGTAGAAGGCGAGGACCAGCTCGCCGGCCGCACCTTCGGCGGAGGCGTCAGCCGTCTCCGGTGCCTCGCGGGTGGCGGCAGCCTCAGGTGCGCCGGGGGCGGGCAGGCGGGCGGCCCGTGCGCCGTCTCCGGAGAGCCAGTTGCGCCAGGAGCGGCCCCCGGTGGCGTGGTAGTCGACGACGGCGGGCTCGTGCGGCCATGCCACCGTCGTGGTGCAGAGGGTGAAGAGGAACTCCTCGACGCCGTCGAGGGCCACGTCTTCCGGCAGCGGCTCGGGGGCACCCACGGTCAGCTGGGCGTCGTAGGCGTGCACCGCGATCTCGTGGAGCTGGTGCCGGGCGACGGCACCGCATGTCCGCGGCGACTGGGACGTGCCCCACCACACCCAGCAACCGCGGTCCGGACCGGCCGCCCGCAGCGCGTCCAGCAGCAGTTGCGTCGACTCCGCCAGCCAGCGCAGCAGGGCCTCGCGCTCCCGTGGCGCGGTCGCGTCGCCCTGGGGCGCTGCGACCTTGGCAGTGGCGTCGGGCCCCGCGGCAACAGTGGCGGCCCAGGCGCGGCGCCCCTCGCCCAGGTGCTGCACCAAGTCGGAGAGCGTCCAGTCGGGGCAGGTCGGCACCCGCACGTCGAGGTCGGGCGCGGAAGCGATCGCGGCACGGAAGGCGGCCGACCGCTCGTCGATCAGCCGCAGCAGATCGGGGAAGTCCAGGGTCTCTTGCACGCCGGATGTCTATCACCCCGCTCCGGAGGACGGACACCGGTTTCTCCGCCTCCGCCTCCGCAGCGTCCACCCGCCAGGCCCACGCGCACCGCTGACCGGGTCCGCACGGCTGCCTCCGTCGTCGACGACCGGCTCGCCCTGGACCCTTTGCCGGATACGGCAACGCCGCCCGGTCCGATGCGCGCGGGCGGGCGGCGCGGGGTTCAGGCGGTGCGGGCTTGCGGTCCGGGCTCGGCGTCGGGGCCATCGGGGCCACCGGGGGCATCAGAGGCGTCGAGCGCGTCGAGGACCGCCTCGCCGTTGTCCCTCGCCCACTCCGTCAGCGCGTGGATCGGTCCGATGAGTGTCGCCCCGAGCGGCGTCAGCTCGTACTCCACGCGCGGCGGCACCTCGGCGTAGGCGTGGCGGCGGACGAGGCCGTGCGCGGCGAGCCGTCGAAGCGTCTGGGTGAGCATCTTGCGGGAGATCCCGCCGATCAGGTCGACCAGCTCGCCGTGCCGCACCGGGCCCTTGCTGAGGCCCGCGAGCACCACGACCGTCCACTTGTCGGCGATCAGCTCGACCGCCATGCGCGCAGGGCAGTCGGCGAGGAAGGGGTCGCCGGGACCGAAACCGCTCATGGGGCCAAAGGTACCCGCGGGTTCCTGTCAGCCGCTTAGCGTGGGTGTCCTTCCCCCGCACGTCCCCTCCCCTCCCCTCCCCCTCTTTGGTTCCCCCTTCCCTCCGCACACCAGGAGCGTCATGCGCGTCATCACCCAGCACCAACTCGGCGGCCCCGAGGTACTCACGATCGTGGACGCGCCCGAGCCGCGGCCGCTGCCGACCGAAGTCCTCGTCCGCGTCCGGGCGATCGGCCTCAACCCGCTGGAGGCGCGCCTGCGGGCCGGCGAGTTCCCGTTGATGGGCCCGCCCCCGTTCGTCCTCGGCTGGGACATCAGCGGCGTGGTCGAGGACGCGCCGCAGACGTGGCGGTTCCGGCCGGGCGACGAGGTGTTCGGGATGCCGCTGTTCCCGCGCGCGGCGAACGCGTACGCCGAGGTGGTGGCGGCGCCCGCGCTGCACCTGGCCCGCAAGCCCGCCTCGCTGTCGTACGTGGAGGCGGCGGCGCTGCCGATCGTCGGGCTGACGGCGTGGCAGGCCCTGGTCGACCTCGCCGGTGTGGCCGAGGGCGACCGCGTCCTGGTGCACGGCGGCGGTGGCGGGGTCGGCCACGTCGCGATCCAGCTCGCGAAGGCGCTCGGCGCTCACGTGATCACGACCGCAGGTGCCGGCAAGCGCGCGTTCGTCGAGGGGTTCGGGGCCGACGAGGTGATCGACTACACCGCGGTCGACTTCACCCGCGCGGTCCGCGACGTCGACGTCGTCCTCGACACGATCGGCGGTGACACGGCCGAACGGTCGCTCGCCGTGCTGCGCCCGGGCGGCCACCTGGTGACGGCGGTCGCCGAGGACGACCCGGGGCTCGCCGCACGCTACGAGGCGGCCGGCATGCGCTTCAGCGGCGTCGCGGTCGACCCCGACCCGGTCGGGCTGCGCGGGCTCGTCGCGCTCGTCGAGCAGGGCCGGCTCCGGGTCCACGTGCAGGAGACGTTCCCCTTCGCCCGCGTCGCCGACGCGCACCGGCTGCTCGACGGCGGCCACCTGCGGGGCAAGCTCGTCCTGACATTGTGAGCCCTCCGCCGTGCGGCCGCCGTGCCCGCGCCGCTCATGACGCCTCGGAGCCGGTCAGCAGCGCGTCCTCGGTCCGCTCGCCGAGCAGGGCACGCAGGAACACCAGCGACTCCGCGGGGGTGAGGGCGGTGTCGCGCAGTACGTCGTAGGCCAGGCGCAAGGGCTCGACGTCGTCCGGGTCCTCGGTCAGGTGGCCGTTCCAACTCCCCTGCACGAACGCCACGGTGGGCGCGTCGCGGAAGTAGACCAGTTCCAGCGGACCGCGGATGCGGTGCGGCCCGGTCCCGAACGGCACCACCTGCACGCAGACGCCCGGGCGTTGGGCCGCGTCAACGAGGTGCGCCACCTGCCCGGTCCACGTCTTCGGGTCGCGCGCCCCACGCCGCAGCGCACCCTCGTCGATCAACGCCCGGTAGTGCAGCGGGTTTCGGCCGGCCAGCCGCTCCTGCCGGCCGATCCGGGCCGCGACCTCCGCCTCCACCTGCTCCTCGCCCACGTGCGCCGCGTGCACTTGCTCCCGCGCGTACGCGGGGGTCTGGAGCAGGTCGGGGACGGCGCCGACCGCGTACTCCTGGATGCTCACCGCGTCCCGCTCCAACGGCTCGATCCCCGGCAGCAGCCGGTCCTTCGTCTCCCGCCGCGCCAGATGCCACAGCCGCACCAGCAGGTCCCCGGTCCCGTAGACCTTGTCCAGCGCGGCGGCCGCCTCCACCGTCCCGAGCCGCTGCCCCCGCTCCAGCCTGTGCAGATACGACTGCTCGTAGAGGCAGAGCGCCGCGAGCTCCACCAGCGTCATCCCCGACTCCCGCCGCCGGTACGCCAGTTCCCCGGCGTACCACTCCCGCGCCGAAAAACACCTCCGCCCGCCGACGCCCCGGCCGCCCGTGCTGCCCCCGTCGCCCATACGGATTCCCCTTCCACCGTGTCGTTCGCTTTGCTCTAGGCAACCGGGCCGTCACGCAGGGCGCTACCGTTGGCGAAACGGGCACAGTTAAGAGCGTTAAGCGCACAGCGAGGCACGGACATGGACGACCGGCAGCCGAACGACGGCCTCAAGGGGCTGTACAACGCCACGGGTTGGACGCTGCGGCAGTTCGCCCAGGAGGTCAACAAGGTCGCCACGGAGCGCGGAAGGCCCACGCACTACCAACGGCCCTCGATGCACCAGTGGTTGGACGGGCACCTGCCCAAGGCCGAGGTCCGTCCCCTCATCCTGGAGGCGCTCGCCCGCCGGCTCCAACGCCCGGTCACCCACGCGGAGGCGGGCTTCCCCGCACCCGCACCCGTATTCGCACCCGCGCACGGCAGCCGCGAAGCCAGTACGGTGGAGGGTCTACTCGACCTGGGCAGGCAGGACATGGACCCCTCGCGTCGCAGCGTCATCGGAGCCTCGCTCTTCTCCGCGGCCCTCGCCATCCCCGGCTGGCAGGACGTGGTCGGCCGGATGGAGGCCGTACGGTCGGGCGGGGCGCAGCGGATCGGAACGGCCGAAGTCGACTCCGTGGTCGCCGTGACAGACCGTCTTTCCGATCTGGACGACCAGTTCGGCGGACGGTACGCGCGACCGATGGCCGCGGCCTTCCTGGTGAACGTCGTCGCCCCCTATTTGAAGGCGAGCGCGCCCGAAGACGTACGGAGGGCGATGATGTCCGCCGCTTCGTTCCTCTGCTACCTGACGGGCTGGATGGCCGTGGACGAAGGGCTGCACGGCGTCGCCCAGCAGTACTACGTGAAAGGTCTGGAGCTGGCGGGCGCCAGCCATGACCACCTGACCTACTGTCACATCATGCGCGGCATGTCCGTGCAGTCCGTGGACCTCCGGCACGGCCCGACGGCTGTGAAGTGGGCGGATGCGGCAAGCGAGGCGTCACCCGCGGCCGGGCCGAGGATGGCCGCCTTCATGTCGGGCCAGCAGGCCCATTCCTACGCCGTCGCCGGCGAGCGCCACAACGCGCTCAGCAGCATCCGGAAGACCGAGGTCTCCATGAGCAGGGCTGACAGTCAGGCCCGGACCTTCGGCGGTTACAGCGCCGCCACGCTCGCCTATCACACCGCGCAGGTCAGGTACGAACTCGGCGACGTGGCAGGCAGCGTCGAATCGCTCCAACTGCACTTCCGCCTGCGCGAGCCCACGAACGAATCCCACCGCAGCGGCATGCGCTTCACCTCGATGCTGGCCGAGCGGCAGTTGGCCCTCGGGCACCTGGACGCGGCGTGCGCCACCTGGCACGGGGTCCTCGACGACTACCCGTCGATCCAGTCCGGGCAAGTGGACAAGCACGTCAGGGAAATGGCCCGGCTCATCCGCCCCCACACCAGGAACCCGACCGCGCGGGACCTCCACGAAAGGGCCCGCCTCGTCGCCCCCGCCCTCTTCGACGGGACGCGGCCTCGTTAGCGCTACGGCGCCAAGCCACGGAGGACGTCGCACCCGCTGCCCCCGGGGTCGGCCATGACCACCGGTCGCGGCGGGGGCCCCTTGCCGGGCACTTGGAACCGTATCGAGGTCTCCGGTGGACAGCGGTGCCGCCAACTCGTCTTCGCGCCCCCGGTCGGCGCGCGGTCGTGGAACGTCCACCTGCGGGAGGGCGCCGGAGCGAACGCCCGCTTCGCGCTGCTGTTCCGGGACTTCCTGCGGGCGGACGAGGGTGCCCGCCGGGCCTGGGGCGCCTTCAAGCAGCGGCTGGCGCTGAGCGTGCCGGACCTGGCGGACTACGGGCAGATCAAGGCTCCCGCCACGGAGGTGCTGATGGCCGCGGCTGAACGGTGGGCCGCCGCCACCGGCCGGCGCGGTCCCGCAGCGGCCTGAGCCCGTGCGCCGGGTTCACCCGCGGTCGTGGAGCGTGACCTGATATCCGTCGGGGTCGGCGAAGGTGAACGTACGGCCGAACGGCCCGTCGACGGGGGCCGAGACGATCGTCGTACCGGCCGCGGCGAGCGCGTCGTGGATGTCCTGCGCGTCGGGGGCGTGCAGCCACAGCGCCACGCCCAGGCCCGGCTGCGCGAGCGCGTCGAGGTCGACGCCGGCGACGACGTCGCGGACCGCGAACGCGATCGGCTTGGTGTCGAAGACGACCGCGTGCGGCGGCCCCGCGGCGGAGCGCTTCAGCCCCAGGTACCGCTCGTAGAAGTCGGCGGAGCGCTCCAGGTCGCGCACCTGCAGGGAAACGAAGTCGGGTCCGGTGACCGCCATGGTCCTTACCTCCTCAAAGCAATGTCAGGCTTCTGACATACCCAACGTATGTCAGACTGCTGACATGAGTCAAGGCGAGCCCGGAATCGAGCTGGACACGTCGCTGGGGTACATGCTGAAAGCGGCCTCCAGCGCCCTGCACTCCGCCATGGAGGCCGTGCTGAGCCCGCTCGGCATGACGATCACGCACTACTCGTGCCTGGAGCTGCTCTCCCAGCGCCCGGGCCTGTCCAACTCCGAGCTGGCCCGCGGCACTTTCGTCACCCGGCAGTCGATGAACGTGCTCCTGAAGTCCCTCGAACGCCAGGGACTCGTCGCCCGCGCCGCCAAGGCGCCCGTGGGCAGGGCGCTGCCCACCGAACTGACCGCCGACGGGCGCCGCCAGCTCGAGACGGCCAGCGCCGCGGTACGCCGGGTCGAACGGGCCATGCTGGCCGACCTCGACACCGGCGAACAGGATCAGATGCGGCGCCTGCTCACCAGGTGCATCGCCTCGCTGACCGCACCCCCGGCGCTCCCGGCACCTCCCGCGGCAACCCCACCAACCGCACCGGCCCGCCGGGACGGTTGAGCCCGCACACGGTCGGCCCGTCCCGCGGAGCCAAGCGCGTGGGCGGAGCCGCCTGACATCGGCCCCGCCCACGGGTCGTGGGGGCGGCGAGCAGCCCGAAAGCGCTGCTCCGCCGCCACAAGGTGACAACGTTGTCAGACTATACGCCGATCCGACCGCCGATGGATACCCCTCGACACCCTCCGCCTACGGCCCGTTCGCCACCACGGCCCCATCAGGGCCCCGCCACCGCCCCATCACGGCCCCGCCACGGCCGGACCCCGCCCCGCCCCCGGGGCCCCGTCACACCCGCGAGACCCACCACGACCACGTTTTTACTTACGTTGTAAAGCCCCCGCGGCCCGCCGGAACCCGGTCCCGCCGCACGTCGCGGGCCTGCGGCCGGACGCCAGGGACGCCAGCTCACCCCTCCCGCCCCCGCACCCACTTCTGCCCGGGGTATGGACACGCCCAACGCCAAGTGCTGTCATGCCGGTTGGCGTCATTCTTTGCAACGTTGGAACAGCACGACAGCGCTCCCCCACGGCCCGCGCCCCACCCCCCCGCGTGCCTCTGCCCCGCCTGTCCCGCCCTGCCCCACCGTCCGGCCTCGCACTGCCCCGCCCTGCTCGACTCCCGCGTCACGCCGCACCACCACGTGCCCGTCCGTCCCCCCATCTCCGCGCCCCTGCCGCAGAAACGGATCACCGTGACTTCCGACGAGACCCGCTCCCCCCGCCCCGGCCGCCGCGACCTGCTGAAATGGACCGGTGCGCTGACCGCGGCCGCCGCCACCGGCGGGTGGTTCACGGCCGGCCCGGCCGCCGCCGCGTCCCCCGCGGGCCTACCCGTCTCCGCCGCGGACGCCACAAGTGCCGCGTCCCCCGCGGCCGCCTCCACGTTCGCACCGCTGCGGCCGCCCGCGGTGCCGCTCGCGGTCCGCTCGCCGTACCTGTCCACCTGGGTGGCCGCCGACAACCTCGCCGGGACCTGGTCGAGCTTCTGGAACGGCCACGTCACCGCGCTGTGCGGACTCGCCCGGATCGACGGCACCGCCTACCTCTTCGCCGGGGCGCCGAACCTGCCGGGCGGCCCGGCGCTCACCACGATGCAGCAGGTCTCGCTCCAACTGACCGCCACCCGCTCGATCTACCGGCTCAGCGGGGGCGGGGTGACGCTGACCGTCACCTTCTTCTCGCCGGTCGACCTCGACGACCTCCAGCGCCAGTCGGTGCCGCTGTCGTACGTGACCGTGCAGGCCGAGAGCAGCGACGGGCAGGCGCACGCGGTGGATGTGCACCTGGACGTGTCGGGCGAGTGGGTGCACGGCGACACCTCGGCGCAGATCACGTGGGCGCAGCAGCAGGCCGGTTCGCTGACGGTGCTGACCGCGCAGCCGGCGAGCCCGGGGGTGCTCCAGGAGAGCGGCGACCAGGCGTCGTGGGGGCGGTTGGTGTTCGCCGCGCCGAGCGGGTCCGGGCTGACCTGGCAGATCGGGCAGGACACGGTGGTGCGGGCCGCGTCGGCGGGCAGCGGCAGGCTGGCCGGGACGGTGGACTCCGCGCAGCCGCGGGCGATCAGCGACAGGTGGCCGGTGCTCGGTCTGAACCGGGACTTCGGCACGGTGAACGCCAGTACGCCGTCGGCGGAGTTCACGGTGTCGCTGGGGCATGTCCGTACGCCCGCGGTGAGTTACCTCGGTACGCAGTTGCAGCCGTGGTGGACGCACTACTGGTCGTCGTGGACGGACATGCTCCAGTGGTTCGACGCGGACCGCGCGGCGGCGCTGTCGGCGGCGGCGGCGCTGGAGCAGCGCGTCCATGACGACGCGGTCGCGGCGGTGGGCGGCGGCACCACGGGCGACCACTACGCGGCGGTGTGCGCGCTGGCGGTGCGGCAGGCGGTGGGCGGTACGGAGTTGGCCGACCGCGGCGGCAGCCCGTGGGCCTTTTTGAAGGAGATCTCCTCCGACGGCAACATGTCGACGATCGACGTGACGTATCCGGCGTTCCCGGGGTACCTGTACCTGTCGCCGGCGTATCTGCGGCTGCTGCTGGAGCCGATGCTGGACTACGCGGAGCACGGCGGCTGGCCGAAGGACTTCGCCGAGCACGACATCGGTTCGTCGTATCCGAACGCCGCCGGGCACAACGACGGCAACGAGGAGGACATGCCGGTCGAGGAGTCGGCGGACCTGCTGATCATGGCGGCGGCGGTGGTCCAGCGGCTGCCCGCGGCGGACGGGGCGGCGTTCGCCGCCGCGCACTACCCGATCCTGCGGCAGTGGGCGGAGTACCTGGTGTCCAACGCGCTGGACCCGGGCTACCAGAACCAGACGGACGACTTCACCGGCTTCATCGCGCACAGTGCGAACCTCGCGCTCAAGGGCATCATCGGGATCGGCGCGATGGGCGTGGTGGCGCGGGCGACGGGCAACAGCTCGGATGCGGCGCGGTACGCGACGCTCTCGCGCAGCTACGTCAGCCAGTGGACGACGCTCGCGGCGGACTCCTCGGGCGCGCACCTGAAGCTCGCCTACGACCAGGACGGCACCTGGAGCCTGAAGTACAACGGCTTCGCGGACCGGTTGCTCGGCCTGGACCTGGTGCCGGTCGGCACCGCGGCGATGGAGGCGTCCTGGTACGGGGCGCACGCCGGCACGTACGGGGTGGTGCTCGACCCGCGCAACGACTACACCAAGGCCGACTGGGAGCTGTGGACGGCGGCCTGGCTCGCCGATCACGGCACGGTGCGCGACGCGCTGGTCAACGGGGTGTACGGGTACGCGAACGCGACGCCGACGCGGGTGCCGTTCAGCGACTGGTACACGGTGGCGAGCGCGGCGCAGCGGGGTTTCCAGAACCGGCCGGTGGTCGGCGGGATGTTCGCGCCGGCGCTGGCGCCGGCCGGCTCGGTGGTGGTGTGGTGCCGTATCCAGAACCGGAACTCCGGGAAGGTGCTGGCGGTTTCGGGGATGTCGCTGGCGGACTCGGCGGAGGTCACGCAGTACACCGACAACGGCACCGCGGACCATGTGTGGACGCTGCTGGACAACGGCGACGGCACGGTGCGGATCGTGAACCGCAACAGCGGGAAGGTGCTGGCGGTGCACGACCAGAGCCTGGACGACGGCGCGCATGTGCAGCAGTACCAGGACAACGGCACACCGGACCACGTCTGGCGGTTCGTCGACAACGGGGACGGCTGGTCGAAGATCGTCAATGTGCGGTCGGGGAAGCTGCTCGCCGTGGACGGCGCGTCGACCGCGGACAGCGCACAGGTCACGCAGTGGAACGACAACGGGACGACCGACCACCTGTGGCGCATGATCTGAGGCCGCGCCGCGCGCAACCCACCCCCCACTTCCCACGATCAGGGAGCATGTCCATGGATCGTCGTACCTTCCTTCGCGGCGGCGCCGTCGCCCTCGGCAGTGTGGCCTTCGCCGGCCGTATGGTCACCTCCTCCTGGGGGGCGGCCGGGGGCGGGCCGGGGGTGGTGCTGGTCGGTGACACCTCCGGCGGCGGGCTGTACCACCCGTATCCGGCGGGGCTGACCCGTACCCCGTTCCTGAAGCTGCCGACCGGGAGTGTCACCGCGTCGGGCTGGCTGGCGCAGCAACTCGCCCTGGAGGCGGACGGGATCGCCGGGCGCTATGACGAGGTGTCGCACTTCCTGGCCACCTCGACCACCGGCTGGTTCCACCCGGACCAGGTCGGCTGGGAGGAAGTGCCGTACTGGGTGCGGGGGTTGACCGCGCTGGCCGGGGTGACCGGGGATGCCGCGCTGCGGGCGAAGGCGGACACCTGGGTGAACGGCGTGCTGGCGACGGGGCAGTCCGACGGCTTCTTCGGGCCGACGAGCCTGCGCACGTCGCTGGGCGGCGGCCCGGACTTCTGGCCGTTCATGCCGATGCTCCAGGCGCTGTGCACCTACCAGGAGTACACCGGGGACAGCCGGATCGTGCCGTTCCTGACGAAGTTCTTCCAGTACCAGAACACGTTCGGCGCCTCGGCGTTCAACCAGAGCTGGGGTTCGGTGCGGTGGGCGACGACGCTGCACTCGCTGCACTGGCTGTTCGCCCGGACCGGGGACAGCGCGCTGCTGGGGCTGGCGGACAAGATCCACCAGTACAGCGCGAACTACGTCGACAACCTGCCGTCGCTGCACAACGTGAACCTGGCGCAGGGCTTCACCGAGCCGGCGTTCGCGGCGCTGCGCGGGGACGCGTCGCTGACGCAGGCGTCGTACCAGGACTACGCGACGATCCAGGGCACCTACGGGCAGTTCAGCGGCGGCGGGTTCGCCGGGGACGAGAACGCCCGGCCCGGGTACGGCGATCCGCGGCAGGGCTTCGAGACCTGCGGGATCGTGGAGTACATGCAGAGCTTCGAGTCGATGGTGCGGATGACCGGCGACCCGAGCTGGGCGGACGGCACCGAGACGCTGGCGTTCAACTCGCTGCCGGCCGCGATGGAGCCGAACCACACCTCGCTGCACTACGCGACGGCCGCCAACCAGGTGCAGTTGGACGACTACGACAAGACGCTGCACCAGTTCGACAACACCTTCTCGATGCAGGCGTATCTGCTGGGCGTGGACAAGTACCGCTGCTGCCCGCACAACTACGGGCAGGGCTGGGCGTACTTCACGGAGAACGCGTGGTTGGCGACGGCGGACAACGGCCTGGCGGCGGTGCTGTACGCGCCGACGAAGGTGACGGCGAAGGTCGGTGCCCAGGCGGCGCAGGTGACGGTCACCCAGAGCACGAACTACCCGTTCACCGACAGCGTGTCGCTGGCGCTGTCGATGACGGGCAGCGTGGCCTTCCCGCTGTATCTGCGGGTGCCGTCGTGGTGTGCCAAGCCGTCGGTGAAGGTCAACGGGGCCGCGGTGAGCGCGTCGGGCGGCGCGGGCTTCGTGGCGGTGGACCGCACCTGGAAGAACGGGGACACCGTCGCGGTGTCCTTCCCGATGGAGGTCGCCACCACCACCTGGGCGCAGAACCACGACTCGCTGTCGGTGCGGCGCGGCCCGCTGACGTACGCGCTGGAGATCGGGCAGAACTTCCTGCGCACCAATGACGCGTCCTCGCACTGGGCGGAGTACGAGGTGTTCCCGACGTCCGCGTGGAACTACGGCCTGGTGCCGGGGACCTTCACGGCGACCGCGACCGGGGCGAGCGGCAACCCGTTCACCCCGCAGGGCACGCCGGTGGCGATGACCGCGCAGGCCCGGCCGATCCCCAACTGGCTCGCGGACCAGCAGGATGTGGTGACCACGCTCCAGCCCAGCCCCGTGGCGTCCGCGGAGCCGGCCACCACGGTGACGCTGATCCCGATGGGCGCGGCCGCGCTGCGGATCACCTCCTTCCCGACGATCGGCGCGGGCGGCCGGGAGTGGCAGCTGCCGGCCACGCCGTCGGCCTCCTGGTGCTGGTCGGGCGACACCGTCAGCGCCCTCAACAGCGCGTACCCGCCGAGCAGTTCCTACGACCAGTCGCACCCGCGCTTCACCTGGTGGGACCACACCGGCAGCAGCGAGTGGGTGCAGTACAGCTACTCCGCTCCGGTGACGGTCTCGGGCGCGTCGGTGTACTGGTACGACGACACCGGGCACGGCCAGTGCCGGGTGCCGGCGTCCTGGCATGTGGAGTACCAGGCGGCGGACGGGTCCTGGCAGCCGGTGTCCGGCGCGGGCGCGTACGGCACGGCGGTCGACGCCTTCAACCCGGTGGCGTTCACGCCGGTGCGCACCACGGCGGTGCGGGTGGTGGCGCAGCTCGCCGCCGGGGTGTCGGCGGGCATCCTCCAGTGGGATGTGACGGCTCGTCAGGCCGTGGTGGACGGCGGCACCTGGTACCGGGTGCAGAACAAGAACAGCGGCAAGGTGCTCGGGGTCGACGGCATGTCGACGGCCGACAGCGCGAACGTCGTGCAGTTCGCCGACAACGGCACCGCCGACCACGACTGGCGGTTCACCGCGGTGGGCGACAACCGCTTCACGATCACCAACCGCAACAGCGGGCTGCTGCTGGCGGTCGCGGGCGCCTCGCGCGCTGACAGCGCGCAGGTGCAGCAGTACCACGACAACGGCACGGCCGACCACTACTGGCAGCTGCTCGACAACGGAGACGGCTGGTTCCGGATTCGCAACGGCAACAGCGGTCTGGTGCTGGGTGTCGACGGTATGTCGACTTCCGACAGTGCGCGGGTGGTGCAGTTCGAGGACAGCCGTACCGACGACCACCTGTGGCGCTTCGTGTAGTTCGCGGTTCCTCCCGGGTGCGGGAGGGGGGAGCGCCGGCGGTGGAGGCACCACCGCCGGCGCCCGTCAGTGGGTCGCACCTCGGCGGCACACGGCGACGCGTACGGCGGGGTCACACGGCGTACAACGATGTAAAGCCGAGCAGGGAAATGACAGCATGTCAGTGCGGCCATGTCCAGCCCGCGTACCGAAGTTTCCCCGGTTCAGCCGGGATCGTACCGGACTCTTGACACGTGGTCGTCAATCCCGCAGGGTCCTCTACATCGTTGTAAAGGACGGGCTTTCCGGCCGTCTTCGTGCCGCCCCGCTCCGCACTGCACCTCTGCGCTCCGCCCCCTGTTTCTTCCCGTATCCACGAGGATGTGATCGGCGCATGAACGTCTCCTTCCGGGCCAGAACCGCTGCCGCGGTGCTCACCGTCGGCCTGTGCCTCGCCGCGAGCGCCTGCACCAACTCCGGCAACGACTCGTCCGGTTCGGACAAGGCCGCGGCCTCGGGCAACACCGCGGCCGCCCAGCAGACCGACTCCCCCACCGCCTCCGGCGGTACCGCCTGCACCTACCAGACCTACGGCGGCGGGGTGCCGAAGCTGGACATCACCGACGGCAAGACGATCGTCGGGTTCTCCCAGTCCGAGTCGACCAGCAACCCGTTCCGCGCCACCGAGACCAAGAGCATCGAGGCCGAGGCGAAGGCCAAGGGCGTCAAGCTGATCGAGCGGAACGCCAACGCGGACGTCAACGCGCAGAACTCGCAGATCGAGGACATGATCGCGCAGGGCGCCAAGGTGCTGATCGTGGCGCCGGAGAACTCCGACGGGCTCGGCCCGGCGCTGGCCAAGGCGAAGTCGAAGAAGATCCCGGTGCTCACCATCGACCGCACCGTCACCGGCACCGCCTGCGGCGACTTCATCTCCTTCATCGGCTCGGACTTCTACGGGCAGGCCCAGATCGCCGCCGACGACCTCGGCACGGCGACCGGCGGCACCGCCCACGTCGCGGTCCTCACCGGCACCCCGGGCAACAACGTCTCCACCGACCGCACCAAGGGCTTCAACGACGAGGTCAAGAAGAAGTACCCGAACATCAAGGTGGTCGCCTCGCAGACCGCCAACTTCACCCAGACCGACGGCCAGAAGGTGATGGAGCAGCTGCTCCAGGCGCACTCCGACATCAACGCGGTCTACGCGGAGAACGACGAGATGGCGCTCGGCGCGCTCCAGGCGATCAAGTCCGCCGGCAAGACCCCGGGCAAGGACATCAAGGTCGTCTCCATCGACGGCACCCAGCAGGCCGTCCAGGACGTCGCGTCCGGCGCGCTGGTCGCGGACATCGAGACCAACCCGCGGTTCGGCCCGCTGGCCATCTCGTCGCTGGAGAACTTCTACGGCACCGCCGGCGTGTCGGCCGACGTCATCATCAAGGACGGCCACTTCACCTCGGACAACGCCAAGCAGGCGCTCGCCCAGGGCCTGGTGTACTGACGCCCCGCGCGGTCCGGCCGGGTCCGGGCCAGGGCCTGCCTGTGGCCCGGCCCCGCCGCGTACCGCCCCCACGCCCAGCCGTTGCGCACAACTCCCCACGAGGAGGAAGACGTTGGTCCAGCAGGACCCGGACCCCCGCAGCGCCGCCATCCTGGAGGTGGCCGGGGTCGACAAGAGCTTCGCGGGCGTCCACGCCCTGCGCGAGGTGGACTTCACGCTGCGGCCCGCCGAGGTGCACGCCCTGATCGGCGAGAACGGCGCGGGCAAGTCCACCCTCATCAAGGTGATGACCGGCGTACACCGCCCCGACGCCGGCACCGTACGGCTCGCCGGCCGGGAGCGGGACTTCCGCAACCCGCTGGAGGCCCAGGCGGCCGGCATCTCCACCATCTACCAGGAGGTCAACCTCGTCCCGCTGATGTCGGTGGCGCGCAACCTCTTCCTCGGCCGCGAGCCGCGCCGCTTCGGGCTGGTCGACCACGGCCGGATGAACCGCGAGGCGGCGCGGGAGCTGGGCCGCTTCGGGGTGCGGGTCGACGTCACCCGGCCGCTGCGCACCCTGGGCCTGGGCGCCCAGCAGATGGTGGCGCTGGCCCGGGCGGTACAGATCGACGCCCGCGTGGTGATCATGGACGAGCCGACCTCGTCGCTGGAGCCGAAGGAGGTCGAGACCCTCTTCTCGGTGATCCGCGGCCTGAAGGAGCAGGGCATCGCGGTGGTGTACGTCAGCCACCGGCTCGACGAGCTGTACGCGGTGTGCGACCAGGTCACCGTCATGCGCGACGGCCGCGTGGTCCACACCGGGCCGATCGCGGGCCTGGAGCGCCTGAAACTGGTGTCGCTGATGCTCGGCCGGGAG
The DNA here is from genome assembly GCF_037034245.1 of Streptomyces sp. CA2R106. Classification (NCBI taxonomy): domain Bacteria; kingdom Bacillati; phylum Actinomycetota; class Actinomycetes; order Kitasatosporales; family Streptomycetaceae; genus Streptomyces; species Streptomyces sp. CA2R106. Next base: position 51,800 of record NZ_JBAGKC010000033.1, on the reverse strand, counting down.
ATGTCCGCGGTCCGCGACAAGGGCACCACCGCCTTCGACTCCGACGGACACGAGCGCCAGGACGGCCAACCCCTCCTGCGTGCAATGGATCTGACGGTCCGGCACAAACTGCACGGGGTCTCTCTGGATGTGCACCCCGGTGAAGTCGTCGGCCTCGGCGGGCTGTTGGGCGCCGGCCGCAGCGAGACCGCCAAGGCGGTCATCGGGGCGCTGGCCACCGAGGAGGGCACCGTCGAGGTCGAGGGCAGCGCGATGCACCGGCGCAGCCCGGCCGCCGCGATCCGCGCGGGCGTGGTGATGCTGCCGGAGGACCGCAAGGCGGAGGGGGTGATCCCGAACCTGTCGGTGCGGGAGAACATCTCGCTCGCCGCGCTGCCGCGGCTGTCCCGGGCGGGGCTGGTCTCTCAGGCCAAGCAGGACGAGATCGTCACGTTCTTCATGGAGCGGCTGCGGATCAAGGCGTCCGGCCCGGACCAGAAGGTCGGCGACCTGTCCGGCGGCAACCAGCAGAAGGTATTGCTGGCCCGCTGGCTGTGCCTGAACCCGAAGGTGCTGCTGCTGGACGAGCCGACCCGCGGCATCGACGTCGGCGCCAAGGCCGAGGTGCAGGGCCTGATCGACGAACTCGCCCGCGACGGGCTGGGCGTGCTGCTGATCTCCTCCGACCTGGAGGAGCTGATCGAGGGCTCGGACCGGGTGGTGATCCTCAAGGACGGCCGCGTCGTCGGGCACCTGTCCGGGGACGACGTCACCGAGGACGGCCTGCTGGACGCGCTCGCCACCGCGCCGGAGCAGGCCCCGCCCGCCGCACCGAAGGAGACCCCCGCATGACCTCCCTGACCTGGCCGGGCGCGGCCCTGGACCGGGGCCGCCTGCTGCGGCTGCTCCAGCAGTACGGCGTGTACGCCGCGCTGGTCGTCCTGTTCGCCGTCGCGGTGGGCCTGGACGGGAACTTCCTGTCCACCAGCAACATCCGGGTGCAGCTGTACCAGGTTGCCCCGACCCTGCTGGTCGCGCTCGGCATGTCCCTGGTGATCGGCACCGAGGGCATCGACCTGTCGGTGGGCGCCACGATCGCGCTGGCCGCCTCCGTGGTGCCGCTGTACGCCGGGTACGGCCTGTTCGCCGCGCTCGCGGTCGCGCTGCTGCTGGGCGCGGCCACCGGCGCGCTCGGCGGCGCCATGGTCGCCTTCGCCCGGGTCCAGCCGATCGTGGCGACGCTGTCGCTGATGATCGGGGTCCGCGGCCTGGCCGAGATCGTCAACGGCAACTCGGCCAAGCCGATCACCCAGTCCGGGCTGGTCGACCTCGGCTCGCGCACCGTCGGCGGGGTTCCCGAGATGGCCTGGATCGCCGGGGTGTGCGCGCTGCTGACCGGGCTGCTGGTGCGGCGCACCACCTTCGGCCGGCAGCTCGTCGCCATCGGCGACAACCGGCAGGCGAGCCGGCTGTCCGGACTGCCGGTACGGCGGGTGCTGATCACCGTCTACATCCTGTCGGGTGTGCTCGCCGCGCTCGCGGGCGTGCTGATCGTCGGCCACGGCGCGGAGGCCGACCCGGCCAACCAGGGCCTGAACATGGAACTGGACGCCATCACCGCGGTCGTGGTCGGCGGCACCCCGCTGTCCGGCGGCCGGGTGCGGGTGCTGGGCACCGTCGCCGGCGCGCTGTTCATGCAGCTGATCACCGCGGTGCTCACCCAGCACAACGTGCACACCTCCTACACCCAGATCGTCGAGGCCGCGATCATCTGCTTCGCGGTGTACGCCTCCCAGGAGCGAGGGACCCGATGACTTCCACCGCCCTCCAGCCGTCCGCGGTGCCGCCGCCGCCCGCCGTGCCCGACGACGGGCCGGCCGCGCGGGTCCCGGTCCGCGAGCGGATCGCCTCCCAGGTGCAGCGGCACGGCGCGCTGGCCGTGCTGGTCCTGGTGGTCGTCATCGCCTCGGCGACCTCCTCGACCTTCCCGACCTGGAACAACATCAGCAGCATCCTCGGCAACAACGCCTTCGTGTGGCTGCTGGCGCTCGGCATGACGTTCGTCATCATCACCGGCGGCATCGACCTGTCGGTCGGCTCGATGTTCGCGCTCGGCGGGGTGCTCGGCGCCTACGGTTCACGGCACGGCACCTGGCTGGCGATCCTGCTGCCGCTGGCGGTCGGCGCGGTCTGGGGCACGGTGCAGGGGCTGCTGATCGCGTACGCGCGGATGGCGCCGTTCATCGTCTCGCTCGTCGGACTGCTGGGCCTGCGCGGGCTGTTGCAGGCGGTCACCAACGAGGGCGCCACCACCTACCTGGTGCCGGCCCACTCCTGGTTCCGGCACCTGGGCGCGGGCACCTGGACCCCGGTGCTGATCGTGGCGGCGCTCTTCGCGCTCGGCGCGGTGCTGCTGACCCGCACCCGGTTCGGCGCCACCCTCACCGCGCTGGGCGGCAACGAACACGCGGCGCGGCTGATGGGCCTGCCGGTCGCCCGGGCGAAGGTGCTGGTCTACCTGCTGTCCGGCACCCTCGCCGCGGGCGCGGGCGCGCTGGGCGGCGCCCGGCTCGGCTCGGGCGTGACCACCATCGGCGTCGGCTACGAACTGACCGCCATCGCCTCGGTGGTGATCGGCGGCACCCTGCTCACCGGCGGCGCCGGCTCGGTCGGCGGCACGGTCAGCGGCGTGCTGCTGCTGGCGGTGATCCACAATCTGATCGACCACTATTTCTCGCAGTACGGATCGGCCTTCACCGACACCGTCAACGGCGGCTTCCTGGCCGTCGTGGTACTGCTACAGACACTGCTGAGCCGGACCCAGCAACTGGAGTGAGGCCGCCGCGCCGCAGCGGGGCGGCACCACCGCGGACCGGGGGCCGGCACCGACCCGAGCCGGACCGCGACGCAACCGGTCCGACCGAGAGAGGATTTCCGTGGGCGTCAGCCTGAAGGATGTCGCGCTGCGCGCCGGCGTGTCCGTGAAGACAGTCTCCAACGTGGTGAACGACTACCCCCACGTCACGCCCGGCACCAGACGGCGGGTCCAGCAGGCGATCGACGAACTCGGCTACCGGCCCAACCTCACCGCCCGCCACCTGCGCAAGGGCCGCACCGGCATCATCACGCTGGCGGTGCCCGAACTCGGCAACCCCTACTTCGCGGAGGTGGCCGGCGCGGTGATCGACGCGGCGGCCCGGCACGAACTGACGGTGCTGCTCGACCACACCGCCGGGCTGCGCGAGAAGGAGGTGCTGGTCTCGCAGGGGTTCCGCTCGCACGTCATCGACGGGCTGATCCTCAGCCCGATCCGACTGGAGAGCGAGGACCTGCTCTCCCGCCCGGAGGGCCCGCCGATGGTGCTGCTCGGCGAGCGGGAGTACGACGCCCCGTACGACCACATCATGATCGACAACGTGGGGGCGGCCCGCAGCGCCGTGCGGCACCTGCTGGACATCGGCCGGCGCCGGATCGCGTTCCTCGGCGCCCGCCGGGAGAGCGCGCGGCAGCCGGCCCACCTGCGGCTGCGCGGCTGGCGGGAGGCGATCACCGGCGCGGGGCTCGCCCCCGACGAGTCGATGGTCGCGGCCACCGAGGGGTACGACCGGGCCGACGGCGCCGCGGCGATGGCCGCGCTGCTGGACCGCGAGGACCGGCCCGACGCGGTGTTCGCCTACAACGACCTGATCGCGCTCGGCGCGATGCGCACCCTGGTCGAACGCGGCCTGCGGGTGCCCGAGGACATCGCCGTGGTGGGCTTCGACGACATCGAGGAGAGCCGCTTCGGCATGGTCTCGCTGACCACGGTCGCCCCGGACAAGGCCGCGCTGGCCCAACTGGCGGTGGACTGCCTGGTGGAGCGGATCACGATCGCCGGCGGCACCGAACCCCCCAGCCCCCGCCGTATCCTCCCCGGCTACCGGCTGATCGTCCGCGAGTCGACGTCGGTGCGAAGAAGCTAGGCCGTGTCCGACACATAGCGTTGTCCCGCCCGAAGGGCGGGGGCTGACCGGGGCCGGTGCGCCCCCATGGCCTTCGGCAGGGGAGGTGCCCCGCGATCGCACGGCGGAGGGTGGGTCGTTCCCCGGCGAAGCTCCGGGGAACAGAGCGCAGCGGGCCGCGCCCACGACCGGCAACGCCGGGGGCGCCTCCCGCCGAAGGCAGGGGCAGAGCGTGCGTGCCGGCCCCCGTCGGCTGGGGGCACCCCCATGCCCCCTTGGCCATGGGGGCGGGATGTGTCGGACACGGCCTGGGGTCGCGGCCTGCGGCGCAGGTCACGGCCTGCGCCGCGGGTCCGTATCCGGGGGAGCGCCCCCGGGCCGCCGGGGGCACCCCGGTAGGCTCGGGCCGAGGGCGACCTCGACCGGGCCCACCGCCGCGCCCACCACCAGTCCCGCCCGACCGCCGCCGGGCCACGCCGTCCGCGTGCCGCGGCCAGGCGGCGGCACGCCCTCCCACCGACCCTCGTCACAGGATGACCATGCCCTCTCACTCCCCCGCGCCCGCTTCCACCGCCGCCCTGCGCAGCGCCCCCTTCGGCACCGCACCGGGAGGTGACGCCGTCGAGTGCTGGACGCTGGACTCGGGCACCGGGGTGCGCGCCGAAGTCCTCACCTACGGCGCCGTCCTGCGCTCCCTGACGGTGCCGGACACCGCCGGCCGCACCGCCGACGTGGTGCTCGGCCTGCCGACGCTCGCCGACTACACCGCCGAACAGCCCTACCTGGGGGCGGTCGTCGGCCGCTACGCCAACCGCCTCGCGCACGGCCGCTTCACCCTGGACGGCCAGGACCACCAGGTGCCGCTCAACGACCGCGGCCACGCCCTGCACGGCGGCCCGGACGGCTTCGACCGCCGGGTCTGGCAGGCCGGGCCGGCCGACGGCAACGGCCCGGACGCGGCGGCGCTGCGGCTGACCCTGCACAGCCCGGACGGCGACATGGGCTTCCCCGGCGCGCTCGACGTCGAGGTGGTCTACCGGCTGACCCCCGACGGCACGCTGAGCATCGACTACCGGGCCCGTACCGACCGGGCCACGCACCTGAACCTCACCAACCACGCCTACTTCAACCTCGCGGGCGCGGGCAGCGGCGACATCCTCGGCCACACCCTGCAACTGCACTCCGCCGCCTATCTGCCGGTCTCCGCGCAGTCGGTGCCGCTCGGCCCGGTCGAGCCCACCGCGGGCACCCCGTTCGACTTCACCGCCGCCCACCCGATCGGCGAGCGCATCGGCGAGTCCCATGTGCAGCTCACCGACGCCGGCGGCTACGACCACTGCTGGGTGCTGGCCGCCCCTGAGGCGGGCCGGCCGCCACTGCCGGCCGCACGGCTCACCGACCCGGCCAGCGGGCGCTGCCTGGAGGTGTGGACCACCGAACCCGGCATCCAGGTCTACACCGGCAACTCACTGGACGGCGCGCTCAAGGGCGCGGACGGCCGGGCGTACGGGCGGCACGGCGCGGTCTGCCTGGAGACGCAGCACTACCCGGACGCGCCGAACCGGCCGGAGTACCCGAGCACGGTGCTGCGGCCCGACGGGCTCTACCGCAGCCGCACCGAGTTCCGCTTCCCCCACCTGCCGGTGTCCGACGGCTCGTCCGCGGCCCCGCGCGCCGAGGGTACGGACGCCAGGTAGCCGTCGCCGTCCGCGGGTCCGTCCGCGCCGCCCGAGGCCCGCAGCCTCGGGTAGGCGCGGCGGCCGAACAGCAGCCGCTGGAGGAAGAAGCCGATCGCGAGGGTGACCGCACCGGCCACCGCGTCGGCGAAGAAGTGGTTGGCGGTGGAGATGATCACCACGAACGTCGCCAGCGGGTAGCAGATGCCGAGCACCCGCAGCCAGGTCCAGCGCGCCAGGAAGAACAGCGTCAGCCCGCACCACGCGGACCAGACGATGTGCACCGACGGCATCGCCGCGTACTGGTTGGAGACCGTGGAGACGTGCCCGGAGTCCCAGGAGCCGTGGGTGTGGTGGGCGACGATCGTGTCGATGAAGCCCTCGGACCGCAGGAACCGCGGCGGCGCCAGCGCGAAGAAGGTGAAGCCGACCAGCGCCAGGCAGGTCGCGGTGTACAGCGCGGTGCGGGCCGCCCGGTAGTGCTGCGGGCGGCGCGCGTACAGCCAGATCAGCACCGCGGGGGTGACCGCGAAGTGCAGCGTGGCGTAGTAGTAGTTCATGCCGACCGTCAGCCAGCTGACCTTGTCCACCGCGTGGTTGAGGCTCAGCTCGAAGTCGACGTGCAGCAGCCGCTCGAAGTGCAGGACCTCGCGGGCGCGGTGCAGCGCCTGGGTCTTCTCCCGCGGGACGTAGCGGCGGGTGCGGCTGTAGGCGAGGTACAGGGCGACGGTGAAGGCGAGTTCGAGCAGCAGCCGGGGCCGGTTGCGCGGGCGCATCCGGGCGGGCAGCAGCGGGAAGCGCCGTACGGCGGCGGGCCGCTCGTCCGGATCGGCGGCGGCCACGGGGCTCGTGGAGCCCTCCGCGGTGGCGGTCACCTGGCACCCCCGGCGCCGGCCGCGGCCCGCCGACGTGCCCGGTCACCGGCCGGGCGGTGACAGGTCGGTGCAGGTCCCGGCCGTCGCCCGCGCGGCGACTGGCTCGGCAGGCTCGGCGGATACGCCAGCAGCATGCGGTCGATCTCTCTTCCCGAACTTCCCGAACGATCCGGCAGCGCGCCGGGCGACTCGCCCGACACTACATCGGACACCAAAACGTCCGTCTACCGATACCGGGAGGACATCTCGGCGCGTCCCACGTGGTCACGGAGCGTACCCGTCGCGGCGCCGGTCCCCAAGTCGCGGGCACCGGTGCCCCGGTGGGCGCCTGCCCGCGGCGACCGGGGCCAGACACCGTCACATTGGGTGAGGCGAGTGATCTTTGCCACACATCTCCCGCACCGGCAGGCCATACGGAGGCCACCGGCGCGGCACAGCCGCGACACGCTCCAGGTGACGATACGGCACCCGTGTGCGGGCGCCGCACGCGCGGTACGCGGGGATTCAGGGCGCCGGGACGGTGACGCCGGTCGCTCCGGGGGCGGCGGCCGCGGTGCCCGACGGGCTCGGCGGCGGGCTCTGGGTGGACTGCGTGGTCGGCGTGGACGGCGTGGACGGCGTCGGGTTCGGGGAGGCGGCGCGGTCGGGGTGGGCGGCGCGGTCGGCCTCGATCGCGTCGAGCGCCTGCTGGTCGGCGAGCGCGATGGCCAGTTCGCCCGCGGCGGTGGGGTGCAGCGGTGCCTTCCCGGCGGCGTCCTGCACGAACGGCTGCTTGCTGCACAGCTGGTGCCCGGCGAACCCGGGCCGGGCGACGGCGAAGTGGAAGGTGGCGGCGCCGCGCTCCAGCACGGCGTTGAGGTCGGACAGCCGGGAGCCGAGGACGTCGGCCTTCTCCCGGGTGATGCCGTCCTTGGCCAGGCACGCGGTGTCCGGGCCGAAGGGGTCGTAGTACTCGTTGAGGACCACCGCCGGGTGGTGCGGGAGCGCGGCGAGCTGTTCGAGCAGGTCCAGGTAGTCCTGGGTGAAGCCGGCCAGCTCCTCCTTGAAGTACGCGGTGGACGCGTCGTCGTCGCAGACCGGTGCGGCCGCGCACAGGCCCGTCAGCAGCCCCCAGTTCATGTCGTTGGCGCCGATGCTGACGATCACCGCGGACGCGCCGGTCGCGCGCTGGGCGACCGCGAGCTGCGGCGGCGCGACCTTCCCGTCGCGCACCTGGACCCCGAGGATGCCGTCGCTGACGGTGGCGCCCTGGCAGGCGAGGTTGAGCACCTTCCAGCGGTTGGCGGCCGCGAGGTCCTCGGCGTAGGAGTCGGAGCTGCGGCCGCAGGTGCGGTCGAGCGCGGTGGGGTGGGGCACCAGCGGGTTGCCGATGCCGGCGGCGGTCGAGTCGCCGATCACCACCGCGTGGATGCCGGGCAGCGCGGGCCCCTTGGCGGCGGGCACCGGGGCCGCGCGGGTGCGGCCGACCAGGTCGTCGAGCGTGTGCACCTGGCGCAGCGCGCGGGGCGTGCCGGAGGCGAGCAGGTAGACGCCGGCGGCGTTGGCGGCGCTGACGGTCACCAGCGTGGCCGCGAGCAGCGTCAGCATGGTGCGCGGCGAGGTGCGGCCGATCCCGGCGACGGCGATGGTGATCACGCCCGCGCAGCCGGCCGCGACGAGGCTCTCCCAGATGCAGTAGCGCTTCCAGCCCGCGGCGAGCTGGCGGCTGAGCATCGGCACCAGGGCGTTGTCGCCGTCGGCGTGGAAGGCCTGGTCGACCTGGGAGTCGAGGGTGATGTGGGAGAGCATCAGCTTGGGGCGGATCGGCCCGTCGAAGCGCGGCTGGGTCGGGATGGCCTCGCCGAAGAGGTTCAGCTCGCCGGGCCCGGACCGGCTCAGGTCCGGTTGTACGGCGCCGACCTGGACGTTCTGCCCGGCCGCGGCGACGGACTGCATGGGGGTCAGCCGTACCGCCAGCCAGATCCCGGCGGCGCCGGCGACCGCGACCAGCACGGCCGCGAGCAGCAGGTTGCGGCCCCGGCGCAGCCACCGGGCCCTGCCGTCCGTCCACCGTACGAGCCGCACGTGCCGTCCCTCTCGTCCCGCCGGGCCCCGCCTGCGCGGGCGGCCCGATCCGTTCCCTGTCCGCCCCCTGTCCGTTCCCGGCTACCGACGACCCTAACGGTCCATCGGCGGGCCAACCCGGACGAACACCCCATCGCGCCCCCGGTGCGACCCCGCGGGTACACTCCGCCGCCCGCCCGGCTTACGGTGGAGGTCATGTACCGGTTGCGCCCGTTCGAACCCGCCGACGCCCCCGACCTGACCGCGATGCTGCACCGCGCCTACGCCGAACTGGGCGCGGGCGGGCTCAACTTCACCGCGGTGGACCAGACCGAGCAGACGACGCTGCGCCGTGCGGACACCGGCGCGTCCTGGCTGCTGGTGGACGGCACCCGCATCGCGGCGGCCCTGACGATGACGCTGCCCCCGCACGAGCCGCTGCGGCTGCTCAGCCCCACCGCCGCCGCGCCCGGGCGGGCCTGGCTCAACCAGATGGCGGTCGACCCCGCCGACCGCGGCCGCGGGCTCGCCTCCCGCCTGTGGGCGGTCGCCCGCAAACGGGCCCACGCCGAGGGCGCCTCGCACATCGGCGTGGACACCGCGCTGCCCGCGGCCCACCTCATCGGCATCTACACCGCGTGGGGCTTCGTCCCGCGCGAGACCATCCAGTGGCCGGGCAAGACCTACCGCAGCACCGTCATGGAACTCCCCACCCCCGCCCCGGCCTGACCGCACCCGCCCGGCCGAGGCGGCCTCGGGGCGCGCGGGGGCGACATGGGGTCGCGGGTGGGGGTGGCGGGGCGGGGGGCGGCGTACGCTCCGGGCATGAAGGACAGCGATTTCGTGCGCCGGATCATCGGGATTCTCACCGAGGCCCGGCAGATGCAGGTGCTGCTGGCGGAGGACCCCGAGCGGCAGGACATCTCGGGGGACAACGTACGGGCGCTGCTCAACGAGACGATGCCGACGATCGAGTTCCCCGCGGACGCCAGCCCGGGGGAGATCGGCGAGGCGCTGAGCGTGCAGCTCAGCCCGGTGATCGAGCGGTTGACCGGGGCGTTCTCGCTGATCTTCCTGCAACTGGCGGACATCCATGACGCGGGCCGCACGGACGTGTCCTCGGCGGACCTGCTCCAGGACCTCGCGCTGCGCGCGGACGAGCTGTGGCCGGGCGACGAGGAGGGCGACGGGGTCTGAGCGGCGGCGCCCGAGCGGCAGGCCCTCGAGCCGCGGGCCGGCCGTTCAGCCGGCGGGGGTGCCGGCCTTCCGGTCCTCGAGTGCGGCGCGCAGCGCCGCGAGGCCGTCGCCCACGGCGGCCAGCGCGGCGGCGTCGAGCACGCCGCCGACGAGGCTGTCCAGCGCGTCGGCGAAGGTGCGTTCGGCGGCCTCGGTGAGGCGCGCGCCGGAGTCGGTGAGCGCCAGCAGGGAGGAGCGGCGGTCGGCCGGGTTGGCCCGGCGCTCGACCCATCCCTGCCGTTCCAGGCGGTCGGCGCTCTTGCTGGCGGCGCCGATCCCGACGGCGAAGACGGCCGCGATGTCGGCGACGCGCGCGCCGGGGTGGTCGCGCAGGTGGCGCAGGAGCTCGAACTGCGAGGTGACGATGGCGTGTTCGGCCTTCAGGCGCTCGCCGAGGGCGTTGTAGAGCCGTGTCTCGCAGCGCACCAGGTCGGAGAAGAGGCCGGGCAGCAGGTGGCGGCGGTCACCGTTGGACATTTAACTTCCTAGGCATATAGTTCTTGGGAAGATACTTCCTGGGCTACTTCTATGAGGGAGCATACGCGTGAGCACTGAGCAACGCGCCCGGATCGATGCGATGCTGCGGCGGCCGCAGCCCGCCGGCCCCCAGCCGATCGAGGAGATCCGCGCCGGGTTCGAGAAGCTGATGGCCACCATGGCGGTGCCGCCGGACATCCGCACCGCGCCGGGTGCGCTCGGCGGCCGGCCGGTGCTGCGGGTCGACCCGGCCGGCCCGCCGCGCGCCGGCACGATCCTGTACTTCCACGGCGGCGGCTGGGTGTCCGGCTCGCCCCGGACCGCGCTGTCACTGACCGGGAGCCTGGTCGCCAGGACGGGCGTCCCGGCGTACTCCGTGGACTACCGGCTCGCGCCGGAGCACCCGTTCCCGGCCGCGATCGAGGACGCCGTGGCCGCCTACCGCGCCCTGCTCGACGCGGGCACGCCCGCGCCCTCCGTCGTGTTCGCCGGGGACTCCGCCGGGGGCGGGCTGGCCGTCACCGCCTGCCTGGCCGCCCGGGACGCCGGACTGCCGCTGCCCGCCGCCCTCCTGGCGCTCTCCCCCGGGCTCGACGCCACCCGCACCGGCGCGAGCATCGACGGCAAGGAGGACGCCGACCCCGTCTTCACCCGTGCGGGCGTGGAGTACACCGGGGCGATGTACCTCGCGGGGGCCGACCCGCGCCAACCCCTGCTCAGCCCCGCGGTGTCGGGCGACCTGACCGGCTTCCCGCCGATCCTGCTCCAGGTCGGCACGAACGAGATCCTGCTCGACGACGCCACCCGCCTCGCCACCCGCGCCCGGGAGGCCGGCGTGGACGTCATCCTCGACGTGACCGCGGGCGTGCCGCACGTCTTCCAGGCGTTCACCGGCCTCCTCGACGAGGCCGACGAGGCACTGGACCGCGCCGCGCTCTTCCTCACCCAGCGCTTGACGCCGCGTTGACCGCGCCGCCGGCGTCCCCGCCGCCCCCGCCGACCGGGCGGCGCTCGCCGAGCCACTGCTCGGCGCCCCAGGCGTGGAACCGCTCCACCTCGGTGAAGCCGAGCTTCGCCGCCAGCCGCATCGAGCCGAGGTTCGCGGTCTGGGTGGCGAGCACCACCGCCTCCCCGGGCAGTGCGCCCTCCAACCAGCCGAGTGCGGCCGTGCACGCCTCGGCGGCGTACCCCTGCCCCCAGGCCCGCGGCAGGAACAGATAGCCGAGGTCGGCCTTCCCCGCGGCCGCGGGGCGCTGGGAGGCGCTGCGCCGCATCAGGATCTGGCCGATCATCTCCCCGCCGCACTCCACGGCGAAGCTCCCCGGCCAACGCTCGGGCACCGCGGGCAGCTCCCGCTCCAACTCCTCCCGCCGCTGCGGCCCGCCGAGGTAGGTGTGCACCTCGGGCGAGGCCAGCAGCTCGACGAACGCCGCGCGGTCGCGCGCTTCGGGTGCGCGCAGGACCAGCCGCGCGGTCCTGATCGGGTCGGGCGGCCAGGCGACAGTCAGCGGATGCGTCATGCGGGCACGCTAACAGCCGTGATCCGGCGGGACGTTGTGGTCCCGGCACGGGGCGGGGAGAGGCCGTCAGCGGGTCTTGACACGGCGGACGTGCCACAGGCAGAAGGCGGCCAGGGCGGCGGTGGCGGTGAGGCAGATGCCGGTCTCGACCAGTTGGAGCGGGAGGAACTGGTCCATGGTGAAGGAGCTGTTGTAGCGGCCGACGATGTGGTGCCGCGCCAGGCATCCGGAAAAGTCCTGGAGGCCGGGACCGGAGCAGGGATTGCGGCGGGTGAGGGTGCCGTCGGACCGCACGTAGCCGAAGCCCTGGAACCAGCCGTCGATCGGGGTGCTGGGGAAGTCGAGGCTGCGGGTGCGGCGGATGTGCGGGGTGAGCAGGTGCGGCCGCAGCTTCTCCAGCCCGAACAGGGCGGCTTCGCCGAGCCCGGCGGCCGCGGCGACCGCGGGCAGGGTGCGGCGCACCAGCAGGCCGGTGGCCGCGCCGGTCGTCAGGGCGAGCAGGAGGTGGGCGACGCCGACCGGGCCGGTCCAGGCGAAGAAGTCCCAGTCGTTCCACCAGACGACCGCGCGCCATGCGAAGCGGTCCGGTCCGCCGTCGTGGCCGCGCCGTGCGGAGTACCACCACCAGCTGGCCGGCACCGTCACCACGACGGCGGCGAGCGTGGTGACCGCGGCCGCCAGGCCGAGCCGGACCGCGGCCCACTCACGGCGGCCGACGGACTGCGTCCAGGCCAGCCGGTGGGTGCCGGACTCCAGCTCCTGCGCGAACAGCGGTGCGCCGACCAGCGCGCCGACCGCGACCGGCAGGTAGCGAAGCACGTACGGCGCCACATGCGTGACGGTCGGCGCCGCCACGTCGCCGCCGCCCAAGTCGCACCCGTCCGCCGCGCGGCAGAGGTCGGCGTAGTGGTGGACGGCGCCGACGAGTTGGTGGTGCTCCCGGACCGCTCCGATCCCGGCGAGCAGGGCGAGGGCGAGCATCGTACGGAAGGCGGCCCGGTGCCGGCGCCAGGCGGGCCAGGCCGGTCCGGCCAGGCGCGGCAGCCGCAGCGGGGAGGGCAACGGCAGCCGGAAGCGCCGCCGGGCACGGCGCTCCTCGCGCGGCGGCCAGGCCACGTAGCGGGCGAGGGCGCTCATCGGCCGGGGTCCGCTTCGTCCTGGCGCCTGCGCTGGTGCTGGTGCTGCTGCGCGCGCGCCGCGTCGGCCGGCCGGACCAGCGGCTCGTCGGCGGGCGCGACCAGCGGCGGGGCCTGCGGATTGCGCAGGTAGGCGAGCAGGATCTCCTCGAGGCTGGGCGCTTCGGCGCTCACGGCGCGGTTCAGGGCGGTCGGCAGTTGGAGCAGCGCGGTCACCCGGCGCCCGGTGGTGCGCGCTTCCACGACGGTGTGGCCGAGCAGCGCCGCCGGCAGCGGGGCGGCAGGGTCGGCGGGGGCCGGGCCGCGGCGCCCTGAGCGGGGATCGCCGGGCCCGGCGCCGAACGGTTCGCGGCCGTCGAGCGTGTGGGTGACCAGGGTGTGCGCGGCCTGGACGAACTCCACGTCGTCGGCGACCAGCATCCGGCCGTGCGCGAGCAGCAGGACGTAGTCGCAGACGAGGTCCAGCTCGGCGAGGATGTGCGAGGACATCACCACGGTGGTGCCGTGCTCGGCGGCGGTGGTCATCAGCGCGGCCATCATCGCGTGCCGCCGCAGCGGGTCGAGGTCGGCCATCGGCTCGTCCAGCAGCAGCAGTTCGGGGCGCTTGCCGAGCACGAGCGCGAGGGCCGCGCAGGTGCGCTGGCCGCCGGAGAGCTGTCCGACCTTCGCCCTCAGCGGCACGTCGGCGTCGGCCAGGACCGTACGGGCGGCGGTGTCGTCCCACCGCGGGTTCATCTCCCGGCCGTAGCGCAGCGTCTCGGCGACGGTGAACGCGGTGTGCAGCGGCCGGTCCTGGAGCAGCACGCCGACGCGGGGCAGGGCGGCCGCGCTGCCGGGCCGGTGGCCGAGCACCCGCAGGGAGCCCTCGGTGGGGGCGCGCAGTCCGGCGGCGACCGCGAGCAGGGAGCTCTTGCCGTCGCCGTTGGGCCCGACGAGGCCCGCCACCCGGCCGGGCGGGACCCGGAAGTCGCTGTGGCGCAGCGCCCAGTCGGCGCGGTTGCGGATGCCGAGGCCGCGCGCTTCCAGCGCGGGCGGTTCGGTGCGGGCGTGCGGGCCGCCGGCCTTCGGTTGGTCGGTCATGGCTTCGCGCTAGCCGTGCGGGTGGGCGTCGTACGTCTCCGCGCCGGGCACGCGGGGGTCGGCACCGGTCGGGAAGTACGTGTCGAGCGCGGCGGACAGCAGCGCGGCGACATCCTCGCGGCCCAGGTCGGCGCCGCGTGCGGCGGCCATCCAGGCGTGCAGGCTCTCATGGAGCGGGGAGCCGGCCGCGGCCCCGGGCTGGGCGAGCGACCTGCGGACGAAGGTGCCGACGCCCTGCCGCGCCTCGACGAGCCCCTCGTTCTCCAGCTCGCGGTACGCCTTGAGCACGGTGTTGGGGTTGATCGCGGTCGCGGCGACCACCTCCGCCGCCGAGGGCAGCTTGTCGCCGGGCGCCAACTGGCCCAACCGCAGGGCCTGTTTGGTCTGCCGGACGATCTGCTGGTACGCGGCCACGCCGCTGCGCCGCTCGATACGGAAGGTCACCACCCGCCACATCATACCCCTAGTGGACTAGTGGACCTGGAGCGGTTGACACCAGCGGTCCGCGCCTTCGACACTCGGTCCACTAGTTAAGTAGTGGACCGAGTGAATCGGACGCGCCCCCGGCAGCCACGGGCCGCGCGGCGATGACGCACGCCCTCTTCCGGACGGGAGCAACCGCGGTGCCCACCTCGCCTGTTGACGTATCCGAACGCGCCGTGCCGATCGGCGTGTCCGCACCGGCCGCACCGGCGCCGCCGCAGACCGCCGGCCGGACCGCGCGGCGCCGCACCGCCGGCTGGACGCGGCACCCGGCCGGGCAGGCGCCGCTCCTGATGCTCCTCGCCCTCGCCGTGCGCGCGCCCTCCTTCCGCCGCCCGTTCTGGAGCCCCGACGAGGGCTACCTCGGCACCGAGGCGGTCGCCCTGCGGCACGGCGGACGGCTCTACACCGACGTCGTGGACCGCAAGCCCCCGCTCGTGCCCTGGCTGTACGAAGCCTGCTTCGGCCTGACCGGACCCGGCACGCTGTGGCTGGTGCGGCTGTGCGCGGTGGCGGCGCTGGCGCTCACCGCGCTGTTCGTGGCGCGGCTGGCGGCAAGGGAGTGGGGGCCGTGGGCCGGGCTGCCGGCCGGGGTGCTCACCCTCGCCGCGTCGGCGGCGCTGCCCGCGCCCGACGCGATGGCCGCGACCTTCGAGGTGTTCATGCTCCCGGCGACGGCCGCCGCCGTGTACTTCGGCTCCCGCCGCCGTTTCCTCGCCGCCGGGCTGGCCCTGGCCGCCGCGACCCTCACCAAACAGGTCGGCCTGGCCCCCTTGCTGCCGGTCGCGCTCCAGGTCCTCGCCGGCCCGCGCCGGGACCGGCTGCGGCACGGCGCGGCGCTGGCCGCGGGGGTGTTCCTGCCGGTGGCCGGCTGCGCCCTGCTGCTGGGTGTGCGCCCGTTCGTCTTCTGGAACTTCCTGGCCTCGAGCTCCTACGCCGCCTCCCCGCCGGGCACGGCGGCGATGTGCGGGCACGCCGGGAGCATCCTGCTGCGGCTGGCCGTACCGTTCGCCGGCTTCGCCTTCCTGCTTCCGCGCCGGCTGCCCCGCCGGATGCCCCGCCCGCTGGGCCGGTGGCGCGGTGTCACCGAACTCCGGCCGCGGACACGGACGTTCGACCGGGTGCTGTGGCTGTGGCTGATCGCGTCGGCCGCGGGCGTCACCGCGGGCTTCCGCTTCTACGGCCACTACTTCCTGCAACTCCTCCCGCCGCTCGCGCTGTTGGCGCTGCGCGCCGCCGACAGCGCCCGCACGCGTGCCCTCTCCCGCCGCCCAGCCGGGCCCCGCACCCGGGACCGCGCCCTGGCGGCCGCCTGCCTCTGCGCGGTGGCGGCCGCCGCGCTCTTCGACGCGGGCGCGCTGCGGGCCGAGCCGCCGCAGATGGGCAAGTCCCTCGCCCTGGCCTCGGCGCTGGACGCCCGCAGCCGGCCCGGGCAGAGGGTGTTCCTGTGGAGCATGCACCCGGAGGTGTACTGGCTCGCGGGCCGTCCCGCCGCCGGCCGCTACCTGACGGCCGGGCTGCTCACCAACTTCAGCGGCGGCGCGGACGTGCGCCGGGTCGGCGCCCGCTACGCCGTGCCGGGCGCCTGGGCGGGCCTGCGCCGCGAACTGGCCGCCGCTCCCCCGTGCCTGGTGGTCGACGACTCCGCGGGCACCCCGTACCCGATGGCCGGGTATCCGGCGCTGGTGCGCCTGGTACGCGACGGCGGCTACACGCGGGTCGCCGCCGTCGAGGGCGCGGTCGTCTACCGCCGGGCCGGATGCTGAACGGCGCGCGCCCCGGGGGCGCAGGCGCGGCCCCGGACACCGCTGGTGGGGGGCGGGGTGTCCGGGGCCGCGGGTCACTGTGGTGATACAGGTGCGGGTGCGGTGGGGCTAGGGGTAACTCACCACGTCGGTGGGGGTGGTGTCGGACGCGGTGACCGCACCGGTGTCGTTGATGACGTGGGTGATGGTGCCCACGCCGCCGAGCGAGACGGTGAGCGCGTCGTGGAACTTCACGCCCGCGGTGTCCGGTGCCTCGAAGGCGTGGTAGTTGTTCACGGCCGGGTTGACGTTGAAGTAGCAGTAACTGCCCAGGCCCCACGCCTCGTGCGAGGTGACGTCGTCGGCGACCTTGTAGGCCGCGTAGCCGTCGACCCCCGACGAGCTCATCCAGGACGCCTGGTCCGGCGGGTCGTACGGGTTCTCGTTCTGGAAGAAGATCGTCCTGCCGCCCTGGCCGTTCCACACCACCTCGTACTTCTGGTAGTGCTCGACGAACAGGCCGTCGGCGAGGACGTCGTCGCCGTTGACGGTCAGGCCGTTGTCGGCGGTGTTGGTGGTCCAGCCGACGCTGCCGGAGTTGCCGTGGTCGGCCCGCCAGGCCCAGATGTGGTCGATGATCGTGTTGTTGCTGTTGACGACGAGGCTGTCGGTGGCCTTGCCGGCGTTCTCACCGCCGATCCGGAAGAAGACGTCCTGGATCGTGGTGGGGTCGGCCGAGTGGTCCGCGGTCGACCCGGACGGCCCGACGGTCAGCAGGGCCTGGGAGTTGGTGGTGCCGGCGTCGAAGAGCAGGCCCTTGAGCCGGACCCCGTCCACGTCGGCGACCTTCATCGCGTCCACGCCGTTGTCCGGGACGAAGGTCGGGTAGCCGACGCCGAGGATCGTGGTGTCGGCGCGGGTCACGTCGAGCGTCTGGTCCAGGTGGTAGACGCCCGGGGTGACGAACAGGTTGCAGCCCTCGGCGAGCGCGGCGTTGATGGTCTCTGCGGTGTCGCCGGCCTTCACCACGTAGAACTGGCTCATCGGCAGCGAGGTGCCGGCAGTGCTGCCGTTCGCCCAGCTGGCGCCCGAGGAGTCGGTCTGGAGGCTCGGCTCGAACACCCGGTAGTTCCCGGAGCCGTCGACGTACAGGTAGGGCACGTCGCGGGAGACCGGGGTGGTGGCGAGCGTGGTCTCCGGCGGGTTGGGGAAGGTGGTCGACGGCGCCCCGGACACGCCGGAGAAGACCATGTTCCACACGCCCCCGTCCCAGCTGCCGAGGTTGCTGTTGCGGGTGTACCACTGCTGCTGCGACACCGACGACGCCTGGCCGCTGACCTTGGTGTCGGCGATGAAGCCGCCGCTGGCGTAGCCGTAACTGGCCGGGTAGAGCGCCAGGTTGCCGCGCACGTCGATCCGGCGGAAGGGCGCGGCCTGGGCCACCGCCCAGCGGTCGGTGCCGCTGGAGGGGGTGATCGCCAGGTTCTCCGCGCTGCGCCAGAAGTTCTGCGTGGCGTTGCCGGCGTCGGAGGCGTTGAAGGCGTCCACGGTCACGTCGCCGTTGATGGAGACGTCGTCCGGGTTCTGGCCCAGGCCCGCCACCGACGTGTAGAAGCCGACGTTGTCCTCGACGTTGTAGGTGCCGGGCTTGAACAGGTCGGCCACCCGGTTCTCGCTGAACTGGGCGGTGGCGGTGTCCTTCATCTGGTTGAACTGGGAGTCCAGTTCGGACTGGATCGCGGCGTCGCCCATCGACGGGTCGAAGACGTGCACGTTCGGCCCGAAGTCCGGGGTGTCGGACTGCGCCGGGCAGTCCGCCGCGTCCGCCGCGGGCCGCGCGGCCGTGGCGCCGTGGCCCGTCGTGGCGCCGTGGCCGGCCGCCTCCGCCGAGGCGGCACCGGCCGCGCCGGTCAAGCCGGTCAGCGTGGCGAGCAGCAGCGCGCCCGCGCCGAGGGCGGCGTAGCCGCGGCGCCGGGGACCGGCATGGCGCCGCGGCTGCGCGGTGGGGGGCTCAAGGGGTGGTCTGCGCATGGGGGTCCTTTCACCCGGGTTCACGAAGTGAACGCGCGGGTCAGCGCGGATAGTGGGGGTTGGTCGCGCTTTGGCTCCACTACTTCACTGCCACAGCACCTGACGACCCTTCGATTCGCAGATCGGAGAACGCTCTCAATCTAAGGATCGGGGGCGCTGCGGCTCGTTAGGCAGTCTCAGCCGCCCTTGCGCCACCGTCAAGGAGTGGGCGCCCGGCCCGCACACACTGAACACATCGCCCGCACGGAACCCGCACGGTCGCCCTCCCGCGGCCAACTCCTGAAGGCCGGGGGCCCGTTGTGTCAAGCCCTGGCCTCAGGAAGTGACCCGATCGCCCCGCAGCGCCTCGTCGGTGGCCTCAGGCGCTCCGGGGGGCCGGGTCCGGGCGCGGTGGGCCGCGACGCGCTCGCGGGTGGCGCAACGGCGCGAGCAGTAGCGGCGGTTCGGCCCGCGCCCTTCCATCACGTAGACGTTCGGGCAGCTCGGGGAGGCGCAGACGCCGCCTGGCGGCCGCCGCCGGTCCCACAGCAGGACCGCGAGCGCCAGACAGGAGGAGGCGAGGAACCACTCGGCCCAGGGCGCGTCGTCGCCGCTGTCCAGGTGCGGGTGCCAGGAGGTGGTGCCGCCGTGCGTGGTCAGGCGCAGCGGGCCGGTGCCCGAGGCGAGCAGCCGGTTGAGGCGGACCGCGGCCTCGTCGGCGTCCTCGGCGGCGAAGACCTCGCGGAGCCGGCGGGCGGCGGCCCGCAGGTCGGCGAGGTCGGCGGGGGTGAGGACGAAGGGTTCCGTCTCGCCGTAGGCGCGCAGGACCGCGGCGACCGCGGCCGTCACCGCGGCCGTCTCTTTTGGCTCCGCGTCGTCCGCGAGCGCGTTGACGAGGTCGGCTGCGCGGCGGGCGTTGGCCTGCACGGAGTGGTGGGCGGAGCTGTCGTCGTACGTCGGGGCCATCCGTGCACGGTAACGCAGGTGGCGCGGTTTTGGGTTACTTGCGTACCGTCCTCCGCATGCGACAGCGTGACGTCGGCCCGGCCGTGGGGTCGTACCTCGGCGGGGCGGCCGCCGCCCGGATCGGCGACGAGACGGCGGGGCCCGCGCTGCTGCTGGCAGGTCTGGCCGCCACCGGGTCGGCCGCCCACGCGGCCCTGGTCCCGGCCGCGCTGATGGCGTCGGCGGCGGTCGGCGGCCCGCTCTTCGGCGCGGTCCTGGACCGCTCCGCCCGCCCCGGGCGCCTTCTCGCCGCCGCCCTCGCCGGCTACGCGGCCGCCCTCACGCTGCTCCTCGCCGCCCTCCCCCGGCTCCCCCTCGCCCTGACCGTCCTCCTCGCCGCCCTCGCCGGCCCCCTCGCCCCGGCCCTGTCCGCCGCCTGGTCCGCCCAACTCCCCCACCTGCCGGGTCCCCCGGGCCCCGAAGGCGCGCAGCGGCCGGCGCGGGTCACCGCGTTCGACGCGATGACGTATGACGTGGCGGGGCTGGCGGGGCCGGCGCTGGCCGGCGCCGTCGCCGGGTGGTCGGGAGCGGGGGCGGCGGTCGTGGCGGCGGCGGTGCTGGTCGGGCTGGCGGTGCCGTCCGCGTGGACGCTGCCGCGGGCGGCGCCCGACCGGCGCGAGGTGCCCGCGGGTCTGCGCCGTGAACTGGCCGCCGGTTTCCGGGCGATCGGCGCGTCGGGGGTGCTGGGGCGGGCGACGGCCGCCTCCGTGGTGTCCTGCGTGGGCGCGGGCATGTTCGTCACGTGTGCGCCGGTCGCCGGGGCGGCGGCGCTGGGCGGGGCCGGGCACGGCGCCTACCTGCTGTCGGGGGCCGCCGTGGCATCCCTGGTCGCCAACGGGCTCCTCGCGCGCCGCCCTTCCGCGGTGCGCCCGGAGACCGTGCTGCGGTGCGCCACCGCGGTGCTCGGCGCCGCGTTCCTGCTCGCCGCGACGGTACGGCCGCCCGTACTCGCCCTGGCCGCCGTACTGGCCGGCGCGGCCGAAGGACCGCAGCTCACCGCGCTGTTCGCGATCCGGCACCGCGAGGTGCCGCCCCGCCTTCGCGGCCAGGTCTTCACCACCGGCGCCGGCCTGAAGACCGCCGGCTACGCGCTCGGCACCGCGCTCGCCGGCCTCCTGGCCGCCCGGTCGCTTCCGGCCGCCCTCCTCACGGCCGCCGCCTTCCAGGCCCTCGCCCTGCTCGCCCTCACCCCCCGCCCCCGGCGGCCACGGGGAGCGGACGCGTCGCCGGACAGGTCCGCGAGCGCTCCGCTCAGGCGGGGACTTCGGTGACGCCGAGGGCGAAGTCCAGGTTCCCCACGCCGTGGTGGGCGAGGCCCACCGTGACCACGCCCGCTCCTTCCAGCCAGTGCGCCATCTTCAGGCCGCCGACGTCCAGCGGCCGCAGCCCGAGGCTCTCGACGAACGCCCCCACCCGCGCCTTGGCCGCCGCGTCGTCGCCGGCGACGAAGACGTCGGGCCGGCCCTTCTCCAAAACCTGGCGGAAGACGGTGTTGAACGCCTTCACCACACTGGCGCCGGCCGGGGCCACCTTGGCGACCTCCTGGGCGACCGAGGTCTGCTCGTGGTGGGCCAGCCCGTCGAAGGTGGCGTTGAAGGGGTTGCTGATGTCGACGACGACCTTGCCCGCGAGGGCGTCCCCGTACTGCGCGACGGCCGGCACGACGCCGTCGTGGAGCAGCGCCACGATGACGATGTCCCCGGTCGGGGCGGTGCCCCATGCTCCGGTGGTGGCGCCGTCACCGAGAGCCTCGGCCAGGTCGGCGGCCTTGGACCGGTCGCGGCCCATGATCTCGACGGTGTTGCCGCCCGCTATGGCCCGCGCGCCGAGGGTGCGGGCCATGTTCCCGGCGCCGATGATGCTGATGCTGCTCATGGATGTCCTGCCCTGGGTGTGGGTTGTCGGGTTCAGATGGCAGTGGTGCCGCCGTCGGCGACGAGTTCCATGCCGTTGACGTAGCTGGAGTCGTCGGAGGCGAGGAAGAGGGCGGCGGTGGCGATCTCGTCGGGCCTGCCCATCCGGCCGCGGGGGATGAGGGACTCGAACTGGCGCTTGGTGGCCTCGTCGAAGAGTTCTTCCTGCTTGGCGGTGGCGACCTGGCCGGGGGTCAGGACGTTGACGCGGATGCGGCGGTCCTTGAGTTCGTTGAGCCAGATCCGGGCCCAGGCCTGCTGGACGGCCTTGCTGCCGGCGTAGACGCTCCAGCCGGGGAAGGCGCCCAGCGAGGCGTTGGAGCCGGTCATGAGGATGGAGCCGCCGTCGTTGAGGAGCGGGAGCGCCTTCTGGACGGTGAACAGGGTGCCGCGGGCGTTGAGCCCGAACCAGGTGTCGAACTGGGCCTCGGTGATCTCGCCGAGCGGGGCGGGCTCGCCCCCGCCGGCGCTGGCCCACAGCACGTCGATGCTGCCCTTCTCCCGCTTGACGGTGTCGTAGAGGCGGTCCAGGTCGTCCAGGTCGGCGGCGTCGCCCTGGACGCCGGTGACATTGCGGCCGATCTCCTTCACGGCCTCGTCCAGGGCCGCCTGGCGGCGGCCGGTGACGAAGACGTGCGCGCCCTCGTCCACGAACAGCTTCGCGCCGGCCAGCGCCATGCCGGTGGAGCCGCCGGTGATGACCGCGACCTTGCCGTCGAGCTTTCCCATGGTCGTTCCCTCGGGTCGGTGGTGCCGTGCGCACCTGGGGCGGCGGTGTTATGTATACCGCCCTGTGTGCTTACGGTACGGACCTGCGGGCCGGGGCGCAACTATGTACACCGGTCGTTACCCAACCGCGGTAGGCTGGACGCATGACGGAGTTGGAGAAGGGCCCCACGGGCCGCCGCCGCGGCCGGGGCGCCCGCGAGCGCATCCTCGGCGCGTCCCAGCAGCTGTTCCGCGAGCAGGGCATCAACCGCACCGGCATGGACCAGCTGTGCGCGGCGGCCGAGGTGTCCAAGCGCACGGCCTACCAGCACTTCGGCGGCAAGGACGAACTCGTCGCCGAGTACCTGCGCCAGTTCGACCCCTCCGTGCTGCCCGGCGTCTTCGACCGCACCGACCTCACACCCCGCGAACGGCTCCTCGCCGCCTTCGACATCCCCGCGGACACCCCCCTGTGCCCGTACATCGCCGCCGCCGTCGAACTGCACGACCCCCAGCACCCGGCGTCCCGGTACGCGCGCGACTACAAGAAGGCCGTCGCCACGCGGCTCGCCGACACCGCCCGCGAAGCCGGCGCCGCCGACCCCGAACAGCTCGGCGAGCAGCTCGCGCTGCTCATCGACGGCGCCGCGGCCCGCACCCGGGTCCTCGACGCCGACGCCTTCCCCACCGCCGCCGCCATCGCCGCAGTCCTCATCGACAACGCCATCCCCGCCGCCGGCAGCGACCGGCGACCGGTGACGTAGAAGGCTGACGCCGCGTCACACCGCGCTGGACGACGCCGCACGAGCTCGCGCCGTGCGGCGCGTCGGCACGCCCGCCACCCCCGGTTCCGGGGCGCCCGGGAAC
The DNA here is from genome assembly GCF_037034245.1 of Streptomyces sp. CA2R106. NCBI lineage: Bacteria > Bacillati > Actinomycetota > Actinomycetes > Kitasatosporales > Streptomycetaceae > Streptomyces > Streptomyces sp. CA2R106. The sequence goes on along the minus strand of NZ_JBAGKC010000033.1, from coordinate 29,106 downwards.
CCCGCGAAGCAATTACTTGGCTAGCCACACAATCGGTGCTACTTTTATGTGGCTGGCCACAGAACGTGGCCGGTGAAGCGTCCCCCTGCGAGGAGAGCAGTCATGAAGGCCATCGTTTTCGACACGTTCGGCGGCACCGAGGTCCTGCACGAGGCGGAGGTCGAGGTGCCCCAGCCGGGCCCCGGCCAGGTCCGGGTGCAGGTGAAGGCCGTCGGCGTCAACCCGGTCGACGGCAAGATCCGCGCCGGCGGCATGGAGGCGATCTTCCCCACCACGCTGCCCGCCGTGCCCGGCGGCGAGATCGCCGGCGTGGTGGACGCCGTCGGGGCGGGCGTCGACCACCTGAAGGTGGGCGACGAGGTGCTCGGCTGGTCCGACACCGGCGCCTACGCGCAGTACGCCCTGTCCCCCGCGACCGCCCTCGCGCCCAAGCCGGCCGGGCTGGACTGGACGCACGCCGCGGCCCTGCCGGTGGCGAGCGACGGCGCCGAACGCGTCCTGGACCTGCTCGGCGTCACCGCCGGCGAGACGCTGCTGATCCACGGCGCCTCCGGTGCGCTGGGCACCATCGCCGTCCAACTGGCCGTCGCCCGCGGCGCCCGCGTCCTCGGCACCGCCGGGCCGGGCAACCAGGAGTACGTCGCCTCGCTCGGCGCGACCCCGCTGGTCTACGGGGACCACCTGGTCGAACGGGTCCGCGCACTCGCCCCCGAAGGAGTGGACGCGGTCTTCGACGCCGCGGGCAAGGGCGCGCTGGAGGATTCCCTCACCCTGCGCGGCGGCACCGACCGGATCGTCACCACCGCCGACTTCCGCGCCGCCGAGCTCGGCGTCGTCTTCGCCGAGGGCCCCCAGCGCCGCTCCGGCACGCGTCTCGCCGAGCTGGCGCGGCTGGCCGCCGACGGCACCCTGGTCACCACGATCAGCGCGGTCCACCCGCTCGCGGAGGCGGCACGCGCGCAGCAGGCCAGCGACGCGGGCCACAACCGGGGCAAGATCGTCCTCACCGTCGACTCGACCGTTGCGTGAGGAAAAGAGGCCCCCATGTCGGACACCACCCCGCCGGAGCTGCCGGACACCGCGGGAGCGGGGCCGTTGAGCTACGCCATCTTCCAGCTCGCCCGCACCCACCGCGCCCACGCCGCCGCCATGCTCCGCGCGATGAACCTGCACCCGGGGCAGGAGCTGCTGCTGATGCAGCTCTTCGACCGCGACGGGCGGACCCAGGCGGAACTGCTGGAGCTGGTCGGCCTCGACCACTCCACCGTCTCCAAGTCGCTGCGCCGCATGCAGGAGGCGGGGCTGCTCACCCGGGAGCCCGCCGCCCACGACCGGCGGGTCATGGTGGTCCACCTCACGGACGCCGGGCGCGCCCTGCGGCAGCCCATCGCCGACATGTGGCGGACCCTGGAGCGGGCCTCCGTACGCGACCTGACGCCGGATCAGGTCCGTGAGTTCACCGCCTGCGCGCACATCATCGAGAAATCGGTCCGGGACCACGACCGACAGCCGCCCGCCGCGTAGGCGGGGGCGACACGTCCGGCCGATCGGCCGGCACCCGCCACGCCCGGTGCGGAGGGAGGGCCTGCCTCAGGGCAGCCCTCGCCGCCCGGGCGGGGAACCCCGAAGAACCCCCCTCCCGCCGGCGAACGGCGGGCCCGCATACCCGACATTTCATGACCGCAAGGAGCTCTCCGCCATGCCGAACCCCTTCTCCCCCGTCGACGTCGCCGGCCGGCAGCTGGCCAACCGCATCGTGATGGCGCCGATGACCCGCAGCCGGGCCTACGGGCCGGGCGCCACCCCCACCGACCTGATGGCGGCGTACTACAGCCAGCGCGCGAGCGCCGGCCTCATCGTCACCGAGGGGATACAGCCCTCACCGGTCGGCCAGGGCTACCCCGACACACCGGGCCTGCACACACCGGAACAGGTCAGCGCCTGGCGGGAGGTCACCGGCGCCGTCCACCGCGCGGGCGGGGTGATCTTCGCGCAGCTCATGCACACCGGACGTATCGGCCACCCCAGCCTGCTCCCCGACGGCCTGGTCCCGGTGGCGCCCTCGCCCGTCGCCGCGAAGGGCCAGGTCTTCACCCACCAGGGCCCGCAGGACTTCGTCACGCCGCGGGAACTGGACGCCGACGGCATCGCCCGCACCGTCGCCGACTTCGCCGACGCGGCCCGCAACGCGATCGCCGCCGGCTTCGACGGGGTGGAGATCCACGGCGCGAACGGCTACCTGATCCACCAGTTCCTCGCGCCCAACACCAACCACCGCACCGACGAGTGGGGCGGTGACGCCGCCGGCCGCGTCCGCTTCGGCCTGGCGGTGGCCGAGGCCGTCGCCGCGGCGATCGGCGGCCACCGCACCGGCTTCCGGGTCTCGCCCGGCAACCCCTACAACGACATCGCCGAGCAGGACCCGGCCGACGTGCAGCGCACCTACACCGCGCTGCTCACCGGGCTCGGCGCACTGGACCTCGCCTACCTGCACGTGATCGGCGGGCCCGACCAGGAGCTGACCGCACGCCTGCGCGCCGCCTGGCCCGGCGCCTTCGTCCTCAACCCGTTCACCCATCCGCAGTCCACCGGGCCGGACGCCCTGGCCCTCGTCGAGGACGGCAGCGCGGACCTGATCGCCTTCGGGGCGCTCTTCCTCGCCAACCCCGACCTGCCCGCGCGGCTGGCCGCCCAGGGCCCCTACAACACCCCGGACCCGGCCACCTTCTACGGCGGCGACCACCGCGGCTACACCGACTACCCGTCCCTCGCCCCGCGCGACGCGGCAGCGGTCAGCTCCGGCTGAGCAGGGCGAAGTCGGCGAAGTCGAAGCCGGGCGTGACCACGCAGCTGACCAGCACGTCGCGGTCGGCGGCCGGCTCGGCGCGCTGCCAGGAGCCGGCCGGCACCGCGAGGTGGAAGCAGGGGTCGGCGCCGGGCGGCGGGTCGGGGCTCAGCAGGTGCTCGGTGACGGTGGTGGGGGCGGGCCCCGGCGGGCTGGTGTGGAGCCGCAGCGGGCCGCCGTACTGCCAGAACCACACCTCGTCGGAGGCGACGTTGTGCCACTCGTTGCGGCCGCCGGGGGCGAGCAGGTAGTGGATCATCGTCGCGGAGGCGCGGGACCCGCCGCCCGCGGGGTGCCGTACGGGCACCGGCGAGGTGTAGATCCTGCGGTACCAGCCGCCCGCCGGGTGCGGGCTCAGCCCCAGGGTCCGGGCGAGTTCGGGTACGTGCGGCATCTTTCGACCCCATTCGGCTACGTCGGGTGCGCCCCATTGTGGGGCACGCGTCCCCGCCGGCCCGCGTGCCCGGCCCGGACCGCGGGCCGGACATGGCACGATCGGGGTACTCCGCCCCGCACCCCATCCCCATCCCACCGCCGCCTACGGACACCCGCGAGGGAGGCCCGCCATGCGCCTGCTGCTCACCACCGACACGCACGTGCCCCGGCGGGCCCGGGAGCTGCCGCCGGCGCTGCTCGCCGAGGTCGACGCCGCCGACGCCGTCCTGCACGCGGGCGACTGGGTGGACACCGCGACGCTCGACCTGCTGGAGGCGCGGGCGCGGCGGCTGGTCGCGGTGTACGGCAACAACGACGGCCCGCAACTGCGGGCGCGGCTGCCGGAGGTGGCCCGGGTACGGCTCGGCGGCGTCCGTTTCGCGGTCGTGCACGAGACGGGCCCGGCGCGCGGGAGGGAGGAGCGCTGTGCGCGGCTCTTCGACGACGCCGACGTCCTGGTCTTCGGGCACAGCCACATCCCGTGGGACACGGTGGCCGCGAACGGGCTGCGGCTGCTCAACCCGGGTTCGCCGACCGACCGGCGGCGCGAGCCGTACCGCACGTACATGACGGCCGAGGCGGCGGACGGGACCCTGTCGGACGTACGGCTGCACCGCCTGGCGCCGTAAAGGCGCCACGACGCCGCCCCTCCCCCGCACCGCCCGCCATCAAGGGCGCCCGGGCGTACGGCCTTCAGCGGCGGTTCAGGTCGCCGGGCCGGCCGAGGGCGCCGAACTGCTCCCGCCCGCCCCGTCACCCGCGCCCGCCCGCGGCTTCGTACCGTCGTCGGCCATCGGCGCCCGCAGCGGCCGGGCCAGCGCGGTGATGCCCTCGTCGAGGCGCTGGAGGTGGCGCAGGACCCGGTAGGTGACGGTGCCCGAGCGCACATGGGCGCCGCCCGAGTCCTCCAGCATGGCCGCGATGCTCGGCCCGCTGCGCACCTCGGGCCGGCGCGGCGGCGCGCCCTTGCCCTTGCCGCCCTGCGGCCGGCCGCCCTCCCCCGGCTCCGGGACGGGCGCGGCGGCGAGCGCGAGCGCCCGCTCCTTCGGGGTCTCCTGCTCCTCGACGTGGCTGATGAGCGCGTCGATGTTGTGCGCGATCCGCGGGCCGACCGCGGCGAGCCGGGGGTCGGCGGCCACGCTCCTGCTGTACGGCACCAGTTCGGCGGTCGCCGCCAGCGAACGCGCGTGGTAGGCGCAGGTCTCCAGCAGGGCGACGAGGTAGCGGGCGGTGCGGCGGCGGACCCGCAGCGGGGTGATCGGGTAGGTGAGCGGGCTGGTGGAGCGGCGCAGGGCGTCCAGCGCGCTGTCGAGGTCGCGGGACATGTCGACGAGGTCCACGGCGGGGCCGCCGCCGAGCTGGTCCACGGCGGCCACCGACACGTCGCGCAACCGGGTCAGCACGGTGACGAGTTGGGCGTCGGTGTGCTCGTCGGTGTGGATGGGCAGCACCAGCACCGCGGCGATCACCCCGCACGCGGCGCCGAGCGCCGTCTCCTCGATCCGCAGCACCAGCACCGACAGGCTGTAGGTGTGCAGCAGGGTGTAGAGCAGCCCGAGCATGGCGGTGACGAAGAACGACATCAGCGTGTACGACACCGGCGCGGTGAAGAACATCCCGAAGATGCAGACCAGGACGAGCGCGAACGCCGTCCAGGTGTGGTGGCCGACCGCGCCGGCGAGCAGGACGCCGGCGACCACGCCGCAGATGGTGCCGATCAGCCGGCGGTAGCCCTTGACCAGGATCTCGGCGGTGGAGGAGGTGTTGAGGAACACCACCCAGCAGGTCAGGACGGCCCAGTACCAGCGCTGCGAGGACAGGAACTCGCCGCCCAGGACGGCCAGCGCGGAGCCGGTGGCGACCTGGAAGGCGGCCCGGGTGCTGGGGCGGTCCAGCCCGGCGCGGGCGGCGGGCGCGGTGTCCTCGGCCAGCGCCAGGTCCTCGGCGTCGAACTCCTCGCGGGAGCGGACGGTCTCGGGGGCGTCGTCGGAGTCGTCGCCGGGGCCGTCCAGGGCCATCCGCAGGCCGAGGACGGCGCGGGCGGCCTCGCCGATCCCGCGGAAGGCGTCCTGGACCGCGGGGGTGGCACGCGGCAGGTTCGCGTCGTCGCGGTAGGACAGCAGGCGGTTGCGCAGGTGGACGACGGCGGTGCCGAGGTCGTTGCCGGACAGCCGGGCGACGAGCAGTTGGAGGGCGCGCACCTCCTTGCGGAGGGTCTGCACGGCGTCGTCCTCGTCGCCGAGCCGGCGCACGGGCGCCGGCAGCGGGGCGTTCGGCAGGTGCAGGGTGAGGGTGTCGGCGCGGCCGGCGCCGCGGGTGTTGAGCAGCAGGATGCCGAGGCGTTCGGCGGCGATCTCGGCGTCCACGACGCGGCGTTGGAGCTGGTTGGCGACCGCCGGGTCGGAGGTGCCGTCCTCCAGCCGGTTCTGGATCATCAGGGCCGTCTCGTGCAGCCGCGCGGTGTCCTTGCGCAGGTCGGCGACGGCGTTGTCCAGCCGGTCCGGGGGCGCCTCCAGCACCTCCAGCTGGGTGGCGACGAGTTGCGCGGTGCGCGCGCGGAACGCCTGCCGCAGCCGGCGCAGGACCCGCTCGGGCGTCTCGGGCACGAACGCGAAGCGGGTCAGCGCGCTGCACACGAAGGCGACGGCCAGGGTGCGGCACAGCCCGGGCAGGTCGGCGGTGGTGGCGTGCACGAACAGCGAGACGAAGTACACCTGGAAGCTGATCATGCCGACGGCGGTGTAGCGGTCGCCGAACCGGCGCACGTACGCGGCGACGAAGATCAGCAGCACGAAGAAGATGTCGCCGACCACGACGTGCGGGTTGAGCACCGCGCCCAGCGACATCGAGGCGAGTGCGGCGGGCAGCCCGAGCGCGAGGGTGACGGCCTGGTCGGCGACGCGCTTGTCCCGGATGGCGAACGTGGAGACCATCGCCGTTATCGCGCCCGCGACCAGCTGCGGGACCGGGGTGTCCATCGCGGCGAGGACCAGCAGGGCCAGGCCGATCGAGCCGACCGTGCGCAGGCCCGCCATCAGCCGCAGCAGCCCGGGGTCGGAGGCCGAGTAGCGGTCCCACAGGTCCGTGAGCGCCCTTCGTGTCCCTGTCATCGCCACTGTCGTGTTCCCTCGGGTGTTCGACCATGCCCAGCATCGCATGCGCGGGCCGCGCTCCCGCGCGCGGCACCCCGTGACCTCGGCGCGGCCCCCGGCGCGGTACGGCGCCCGCGCCGCCGGCCGGCGGCTACTTCGTCCCCAGTTCGCGGGTGAGCGCGACGGACTTCGAGAGGTAGACGGTGCCGGTGACGACCATGGCCACGCCGAGGAGTTCGGGGACGAACCACCAGCCGGTGCGGATCTGCTCGGCGTACACGGTCAGGCCGAGCAGCAGGCTCAGGGTCGCGTCGCCCAGGGTCAGGGCGGGTTGGGAGGCGGCGATGGAGCCGGACTGGAGGGAGTTCTCCAGCAGGAAGACCGCCGCGATGCCGCACAGCGCGAAGCCGTAGGTCTGCCAGGCCGCGAGGAAGGCGCCGAAGCCGTGGGCGGAGAAGGTGTTGGCGGCGGACTTCATCAGCGCGGCGGTCAGCGCGTTGGCCGCCGCGGCGGCGACACCGAGCAGCGCGGCCCGGGTCGGACCGCTGCGGCGGTGCCGGGCCAGGGCCACCGCGGCCAGCGTGAAGCCGCCCACCCCGGCGACCGCCGGCACCCAGCGGGCCAGCGACGCCTGGTCGGTGCCGCCGTCGGGTGCGGCGCAGGCCAGCGCGATCGCCAGCCCGAGCACCATGCAGGCCACGGCGAGCCAGGCCCGGGTGGGCAGGCTGCGGCCCAGCACCGGCATCGCGATCAGCAGTGCGAAGGGCAGTTCGAGCACGAACACCGGTTGGGCGAGCGCGAGCGGGCCGGTGACCAGCGCGAGCGCCTGGAACAGCGCGGCGAAGGCCACCCCGCAGATGCCCAGCAGCCACACCGTCTGGTGCAGCATGTCCACCAGCAGCCGGAAGCGCATCGCGTCCTCCGCGGGCACCCGCAGCGCGGCCTTGCGTTGGAGGACGGTGCCGGCCGCGTTGCTGGCGGCGCCGAGCAGCGCGAAGAGCACACACAGCACCAGCAGGGCGGACCTCCCGCAGCGTCACCCACGGTCCTGCCCGCGGGCGGGGCCGTACTCGAAGCGGCGCCGAGGCGGCGGGCGCCGTACCGGCGGATATGCACGCCCGACGTTACCCGCGCCGCACCGCCTCGACCGGTGCCGACATGCCGCGCTGCCCGGCCGCACCCGTTCGCCGCCGGGCCGTACCGGACCCGTTCGCCGCCGGGCCGTACCGGTCCGTACCGGGACGGCGCAGGTCCGTACCGGTTGGCCGCCGGGCCGGCGCGGGGATCAGCTCGGTATGGGGCCGGGGGCGCCGGGCGCGGTGAGGTCGACCCGCCAGTCGTTGCAGGTGATGGGGTGGCCCTTGGGGTACTCGAAGGCGACCTCTCCGAGGAGGGTGAAGCCGGCGCGGCGGCACACGCCGTTGGACGCCGGGTGATCGACGGACGGGTAGGCGTGCAGGTGGCGGCGGTTGCCGAGGGCGGCGGCGCGGCCGACCACGGCCCGGGCGGCCGCTGCCGCCACACCGCGGCCCTGGAACTCGGGCAGCACGCCCCAACCGGTCTCGTAGACCGCCTCGTCCTGCCACACCCGGCCCCAGAAGCCGATGCTGCCCATCACCTCGCCGTGTATGTCCGGGCCCGGGTCGGCCTCGATCACGTACATCCGGCCGCCGTCGCCCCCGAGCCGCAGATACCGCTCATGGCGCTGGAGCACCTGCTCCTCGCCCTCGGGGCCGCCGAGGTGCGCGGTCATCTCCGGCTCGTTCGCCCGCCTCAGTACCCACAGGTCATCGGCCGCCCACTCCCGCAGCCGCACCGCCACCGGCGCCGCCGCCCGTCCCGTCTCCACCCGTTTCTCACCCATACCCGCACATTACGCCGACCCTCTGACAACGGCCCCTGACCAGCGCGAACGCCGTACTCACCGCGGCAGCAGGGTGCCTTTGCGGCCCAGCAAGAACGCCTTGAAGGCCGCGACCGGCGCGCTGTCGCGCTGTCCGTCCAGCCAGGCCACGCCGATCTCGCGGACGGCGCGCTGCCCGATCAGGTCGAGTTCGGTGACGCCGGGCCTCGGGACGGCGGGCGGCGGCAGCAGCGCCACCCCGAGCCCGGCCGCGACCAGCCCGCGCAGCGTCTCCGCCTCCTCCCCCTCGAACGCGACGCGCGGCGCGAACCCGGCCTCGGCGCACAGCGCGTCGGTGATGCGGCGCAGCCCGTACCCGGTCTCGAGGGTGACGAACGGTTCGGCGGCCGCCTCCGCGAGCCGGACCCGGCGCCGCCGGCCGAGGCGGTGCCCGGCGGGCACCACCAGCCGCAGCCGCTGCTCGTCCAGCCGCCTGACGACCAGGCCGGGCCCGGCGGGCAGCGGCGAGGTCAGGCACAGGTCGAGGGCGCCGGCGCGGAGCCGTTCGAGCATGGCCTCGCCGTAGGTCTGCACGAGGTGGAAGCGGACCCGGGGGTGGTCGGCGCGGAAGGCGCGCAGCAGGGCGGGGACGGTCTCGGGGCCGAGGGTGTGGAGGAAGCCGAACGCGACGCGGCCGCTGCCGGGGTCGGCGTCCGCGCGGACCTCCTCGGCGGACCGCTCCACCTCCGCGAGGGCGCGTTCGGCGGCCTGCTGGAAGGCGCGGCCGGCGCGGGTCAGCCGCAGGCTGCGGCCTTGGCGGGCGAAGAGGGTCACGCCGAGGTCGGCCTCCAGCCGGGCGACGGCCCGGCTGAGCGTGGACTGCGGCATGCCGAGGCGGTCGGCGGCCCGGGTCATGTGGGACTCGCGGGCGACCGCGGCGAACTGCGCCAGGCGCGGGGCGAGCAAGACCGGCCAGGCGCCGGCGGCGAGTTCGGCCTGGGCGGTGGGTTCGGCCGGTGCGGTGGGTTCGGCGGGTTCGGCTTGCGCGGCGGGTTCGGCTTGCGCGGGGGGCGTCGCGGGCGCGGCCGGGCCGCCGTCCTCCGTCCCGCCCGGGAGATCTTTGCCGCTGCCGGTCGTCACGGAAGTCCCCTTCGTCCTGTGCTGATGCGCTGACGGATCGATTCTTCCGTATCCATGCATTGGACGCATGCAAAGCGGGCGGCCTAGCGTCGCCGCCATGGACCCCGCAGATACCGGCGCGGCCGTACCGCGTACGGGTGCCGCACCCGCCGCCGCCACTGCCGCCACGGCCGCCCCCGCCGACGACCGGCTGCGGGCCGGGACCCGCGCCTACCGCCGGGCGAACCTCGCCCTGTTCGCGGCGGGACTGGCCACCTTCGCGCTGCTGTACTCCACGCAGGCGCTGCTGCCCGCGCTGTCGGCGGGGCTGTCGCTGTCCCCGGCGCAGGCGAGCCTGACGGTGTCGGCGAGCACCGGCGCGCTGGCGGTCGCCCTGCTGCCGGCGAGCGCGCTCAGCGAGAAGTACGGGCGGACGCGGGTGATGACGGTCTCGGTGTTCACCGCGTCCCTGCTGGCCCTCGCAGTGCCCTTCGCGCCGGACCTCGCGGTGCTGGTCGCGCTGCGTACGCTCCAGGGGCTGGCCCTGGCCGGGCTGCCGGCCACGGCCATGGCGTACCTCGCGGAGGAGGTCCACCCCTCCGCGGTGCCCTCGGCGATCGGCCTGTACGTCGCCGGGAACTCCATCGGCGGGATGAGCAGCCGGGTCGCGGGCGGCGCCCTCGCGCAGGCGTACGGCTGGCGCACCGCCCTGCTCGCGGTCGGCGTCACCGCGCTCGCCTGCGCCGTCGTCTTCCGCCTGCTCGCCCCGCCCGCACGGCACTTCACGCCCGGGTCGATCTCCCCGGCGGCGCTCGGGCGTACGGTCGCCGGGCACCTGAGGGACGGGCGGCTGCGGCGGCTGTACGCGGTCGGGCTGCTGTTCATGGCCGTGTTCGGGGCGGTCTACACGGTGCTCGGGTACCGGCTGACCGCCGCGCCGTATGCGCTGTCGCAGTCCGCGGTCGGTGCGGTGTTCCTGGTGTACCTGGTCGGTACGGGTACCTCGGCGGCGTCCGGGGCGCTCAGTTCGCGGGTGGGGCGGCGCGGGGCCTTCGCGGTGGCGCTCGCGCTGTGCGGGGGCGGGGTGGCGGTGACGCTGGCGCGGCCGCTGGGGGCGGTGCTGGTCGGGCTGGTGCTTATTACCGGGGGGTTCTTCATCGGGCATGCCGTCGCGTCGGGTGCGGTCAGCCGTACGGCGGTGCGGGGGCGGGCGCAGGCGTCGGCTCTGTATTTGACGGCGTACTACGTCGGGAACAGCCTCGGCGGGACGGTTGGCGCCGCGGCGTATCACCTGGCCGGGTGGGGCTCTACGGCTCTCGTCGCCCTTCTCGCGCTTCTCCTCGCTGTCCCCGCGGTGGGGCGGCGCCCCTGACCCCCCGCCCGGGTTCGTCCTGCCGGTTCCGGGACCACCTCGCGGTGGTGGGCTGGTCGCGCAGTTCCCCGCGCCCCTGCCGACCCGCCGCCTTGCTTACGGCCGCACCCCGGCCTGCGCCCGGTGGACCGTTGCGCGCGCAGTTCCCCGCGCCCCTGCCGACCCGCCGCCTTGCTTACGGCCGCACCCGGCCAGCGGCCGGTGGCCCCTGCGGAAACCCGCCGTCGTGGATGCGGCCGCACCCCGGCCTGCGCCCGGTGGACCGTTGCGCGCGCAGTTCCCCGCGCCCCTGCCGACCCGCCGCCTTACTTGCGGACCGCACCCCGGCCAGCGGCCGGGGGCCCCTGCGGACGGCCGTTGTCGTGGATGCGGCCGGGGGGTAGGTTCGGGGGATGTTCTTCCTCTGTGTGTAGGGCGCTTGGTGTGTGAGACGGGCCAAGTCGCTGCGCGTTTCAGGGGATAGTCATGTCTTCGCAAGGTCAGGTGGCGTCGTATGGCGCCGTTTTTCGGTTGCCGGATGCACGGGTGGCGTTCGGGGCCGCGTTGGTGGGGCGTCTGGGTTACGGGATGCTCGGGGTGGCGCTGCTGTTGGAGTTGAGTGCGGGTGGGGGGTCGCTGGCGCGGGGCGGGTTGCTGGCGACGGGGTTCGGGACGGTGTCGGTGGTGCTGGGCCCGGCCCGGGCGGATCTGGTGGACCGCTGGGGGGCGGGTAGGGCGCTGCCGGCGCTGGCCGCTCCGTTCGCGGGGGCGCTGCTGACGCTGGCGTGCCGCGGGGGGTCGACGAACACCGCGGCGCTCGGCCTGCTGGTGGCGGCGGGCGGTGCGACCTGCCCGCCGCTGGGGCCGACGATGCGGGCCGTGTGGGGCGCGCTGGCGCCGCAGGAGGCGCTGCTGCAACGGGCGTTCGGGCTCGACACGGTCGCGGAGGAGGTGCTGTTCCTGGTGGGCCCGCCGCTGGCGGTGGCGCTGGACCCGGCGCGGGCGCTGGCGGTGGCGGCGGTGCTGGTGGCCGCGGGGGCGTGCGCGCTGGCGGCGGCCCCGGCGACGCGGCTGCTGGCGGCGGGGGGCTCCGGTGGGGCACGGCCTGCGCGGGCGCGGTCGGGGCCGCTGTCGGCGGGGGGCGCGGGGGTGCGGCGCGCGGCGGTGGCGGCGCTGGCGGTGGGGGTGTGCCTGGGAGCCGTCGACCTGTACGTCCTCGCGTGCGCGCGGCAGGCGCACCACGCGGGCGCCGTGGGGTGGGTGCTGGCCGGGCAGTCGGCGGGCAGCGTGGTGGGCGGGCTGGTCAACGGGCGGCTGCGGTGGCGGCGTCCGGCTCCGGCGCGGCTGCCGCTGCTCCTGGCGGGGTTGGCCGCCCTGCTGTGCGTGGACGCGGTGGCGGCGGGCTCGCTGCCGTGGCTGGCCGGGTGCGTGGCGGCGACGGGCACGCTGCTGGCGCCGACGCTGTCGACGGCGTACCTGGCCGCGGCGCGTACGGCGCCGGAGGGTGCGGCGGCGCGGGCGACGGGGTGGGTGAACTCGGCGGTGAACGCCGGTTCGTCGGCGGGTGGGGCGCTGGCGTCGGCACTGGTGGGTGCCCATGTGCTGCCGGTCGGGTTCCTGGCGACGGGGGCAGTGGTGGGGTTGTGTGCGTTCGGTGCGGGTGAGCGCGGGCGCAATGGGTGAGTACACGGACGTACGCACGAATTGACCCATTACTTCATGCGGTACAATTCTTTACCTGCCACATACCAACGGCGGGTGAGCGGAAGGGATGGCGGTATGGCTCGGTACGACTCGACCACCGCGCTCGCGTCCGCCGTTCCGTGCGGGTGTGCGCCACGCGACCGGGTGCCCGATATCGGCGCCTGAGGTCCGCGCAGCCGCGGGCCCTGGCGCCCCGCACCCTTCCCCCACCCGGCGGGCCGGTACGGCCGGGACCGTATTCCGGCGCGGCGTCCGCGGCCGCCGCCGGACGGCCGGCCGGTCCGTGCCGTACGGACGTGCCGGTCACCCGCGCCCGGCACGTCGGCACGCACCACCCCGTCCCCACCCCCGTACGCCTTGGAGCACGCCATGGGCCTGTCGGCTCGCCTTCGCAAGACCCCGCTGCCCGGTGTCGGCAGCCGCTACGACCTCGACACCGACGCCGGCGGGCACCTGTCGGTCGTCGTCCACCAGGACGGGCGCCGGGAGTTGGCGCTGCGCGACCCGGCGGACGAGGACGCGTGCGCCGGCGCCGTCCCGCTGACCGAGGCCGAGGCGGGCGCGCTGGCCCGGCTGCTGCTGCCGGACCCGGTGGCGAAGCTGCGCCGCGCGCAGGTCGGCATCGACCTGGTCACCGAGCGGATCGAGATCGACAGCCGGTCGCCGTACGCCGGGCGCACGCTCGGCGCCACCCAGGCCCGTACCCGGACGGGCGCGTCGATCGTCGCGGTGCTGCGGCGGACCTCGGCGCACCCGTCGCCGGCGCCCGACTTCCGCTTCGCGCTCGGGGACACGCTCGTCGTCGTAGGCACCCGCGAGGGCGTGGACGCCGTCGCCGAACTGATCACCGGAGGATAGCCGCCCGTGCACAACACGACGTCCATGCTCGTCGAACTCGGGGCGATCATCCTCGCCCTGGGACTGCTCGGCCGGTTCGCCGGCCGGGTGGGTTTCTCCCCGATCCCCCTCTACCTGCTCGCCGGGCTCGCCTTCGGCCAGGGCGGGATACTCCCGCTGGACGCGAGCGAGGACTTCGTCGCCACCGGCGCCGAGATCGGCGTCGTCCTGCTGCTGCTCCTGCTCGGCCTGGAGTACAGCGCGTCCGAACTGGTCACCAGCCTGCGCACGCAGTACCCCTCCGGCGCGGTGGACTTCGTGCTCAACGCGGTGCCCGGCGCGGCCGCCGCCCTGCTGCTGGGCTGGGGCCCGGTCGCCGCGGTGGCGCTGGCCGGCGTCACCTGGATCTCCTCCTCGGGCGTCATCGCGAAGGTGATGCGCGACCTGCGCCGGCTCGGCAACCGCGAGACCCCCGTCATCCTGGGCGTGCTGGTCATCGAGGACCTGGCGATGGCGCTGTACCTGCCGATCCTCACCGCGCTGCTGGCCGGCGCGGGCCTGGCCGGCGGCACCGTGACGCTGCTCATCTCGCTGGGCACGGTCGGCGCGGTGCTCTACCTGGCGCTGCGGCACGGCCGGTTGATCAGCCGCGCGGTCTCCTCCGACAACCCCGAGATGCTGCTGCTGGTGGTGCTCGGCCTGACCCTGCTGGTCGCGGGCGTCGCCGAACGCCTCCAGGTCTCCGCGGCCGTGGGCGCGTTCCTGGTCGGCATCGCGCTGTCCGGTGACGTCGCCGAGGGCGCGAGCAATCTGCTCACCCCGCTGCGCGACCTGTTCGCCGCCGTGTTCTTCGTCTTCTTCGGGCTGTCCACGGTGCCCGCCGACATCCCGCCGGTGCTGGTCCCCGCGCTGCTCCTGGCACTGGTCACCACCGCGACCAAGGTCGGCACCGGCTGGTTCGCCGCCAAGCGCGCCGGTATCAAGGCGCCCGGCCGATGGCGGGCCGGCGGCACCCTGGTCGCCCGCGGCGAGTTCTCCATCGTGATCGCCGGCCTCGCGGTCGCCACCGAGCCGCGGATCGGGCCGCTCGCGACCGCCTACGTCCTGATCCTGGTGATCCTCGGGCCGGTCAGCGCCCGCTTCACCGAGCCCCTGGCCCGCCGGGTCACCGCCCGCTTCCCCGGCCGCGCGGCGCAGCCCGCCCTGGGCGGAGCGGGCGGTCCGGTCGGCGCGGTCGGCGCGGCCGGCGGCGAGGGCGCGACCGGCGTCGGCGTGGGCACGGAGACCGACGTCGAGATCGACTCGGAGTTCGACGGCGTCCTGGACGCTGGGCTGGACGGCGGGCTGGACAGCGCCATCGGCGACGGGCTGGACGAGGGGTTCGGCGACGGACCGGGCGGTGAACTCGACGGTGAACTCGACAACGGCATCGAGGGCGACGAGGACGGCGGCGTCGGTCCCGACCGCGGCGGCCCCAGGACCGCGCGCGCCAAGGGCTGACCCGCACCCGCCCGCCGCCGGGCCGTACGCACCGCACCGCACCCGGCGGCCCGACCCCACCTGCCCACCCACCCCAGCGGCACCGGCAACGATCGGGGGCACCATGACCGTGGACAACCTGCCGAAGACCTTCCTGACCGGCTACGCGGAGATCCTGCTGAAGGCATCGGCGACCGGGCGCCGGCTCACCCGGGAGGAACTCAGGCGCCACCGCGCGCTCGGCGCGCAGGCGGCGGAGGCGGGCTGCGACTGGCGGCAGATCCTGCGCGAGCACCTCGCGGCCGGACGGGTCGTGCGGCCCCGCTCGGCCGCGGACCTCGACGGCGTGCTGGCCACCGTGGGCCAGGCCCTGGACGCCTTCGCCGACGGCTACCAGCGGGCCCAGCGCGCGGCGGCGCACCGCCACGACGCGGCCCGGCGGGAGTTCATCGACGGCCTGCTGTCCGGCGCCTTCGACCCCGAGCAACTGGCCGCCGGCGCCGAGCGGTTCGGCCTCCAGCTGTCGTACGCGCACGGCACCGCGGTCGCGGTCGGCCCGGAGGCGTACGGCGACGGGCACCCGGTGGTGCGGCAGGTCGGCGCCGAGACCCTGGGCCGGTTCGGAAACCGCGGGGTGCTGCTCGCCGCCGTGGACGGCGCGCTGGTGTGCGTGGCGCCCGGCGGGCAGGACGAGGTGCTGGCCCACTTCGCGGACCGGGCGGTCGCCGCCGGCGCGCTGCGGGTGGCGGTCGGCCGGGCGCAGCCGGGTGCCGCGGGCTGCGCGCGCTCCTACCGCGAGGCGCTGGGCGTGCTGTCGGTGGCGGAGCGGATGGAGTTCGAGGAGCGGGTGCTGCACGCGGCGGACCTGCTGGTCTTCCCGGTGCTGACCAGGGACCGGCAGGCGCTGGCCGACCTGGTGCGGACACTGCTGGGCCCGCTGGAGCAGGCGCGCGGCGGCGCCCGTCCGCTGCTGCGCACCCTGGAGGTCTACTTCGACGCGGGCTGTGTGACGGCCGAGGCGGCGCGGCGGCTGTCGCTGAGCGTGCGCGCGCTGAGCTACCGGCTGCACCGGGTGCGGCTGCTGACGGGCGCGGACCCGGCCGACCCCCGCCACCGGTACGCGCTCCAGACCGCGGTGATCGGCGCGCGCCTGCTCGACTGGCCGCGGGAGGAGCCCTGACGGCCCGTCCGGCGGGGCCGTCAGGGCGGCCGGCCGGGCGGGCGGGCGGCGGGTTTCCGCAGGTAAGCGTGCGGGCCAGGGGGCGGACACAGCGGGGGTGGTTCGTCCGCCGGGGACGGCTGGGCAGTAGGGTCCAGATGACGTAGCCGACACCGCCCTCGCAGGGCTGAGCGATCGGGAGACCTGGAGTGGCCACCGAGCCGGAACCGCAGCCCGTACTCGAGCCGTTGACGACCGCCGCGATCTTCCTGGTCCTGACGGTCGAGGACGGCGGCGAGCAGACCGTGCGCGAGCTGCTCGCCGACCTGGCCGGGCTGACCCGGGCCATCGGCTTCGGCGCGCCGGACGGGCGGCTGAGCTGCGTCGCCGGGGTCGGGTCGGCGGCGTGGGACCGCCTGTTCGCCTACCCGCGGCCGGCCGGCCTGCACCCCTTCACGCCGCTGGAGGGCGCCCGGCACCGGGCCCCCGCCACCCCCGGCGACCTGCTGTTCCACCTGCGCGCCACCCGGCTCGACCTGTGCTTCGGGCTGGCCGCGCAGATCATGGACCGACTGCGCGGCGCGGTGGCGCTCCAGGACGAGGTGCAGGGCTTCAAGTACCTCGACGTGCGGGACCTGCTGGGCTTCGTGGACGGCACGGAGAACCCGGTCGGGCCGGCGGCGCGCGAGGCGGTGCTCATCGGTGCGGAGGACCCGGAGCACACCGGCGGCAGCTACGTCATCGTGCAGAAGTACCTGCACGACCTCGACGCCTGGAACGCGCTGCCGGTCGAGGCGCAGGAGCGCGTCATCGGCCGGACGAAGGCGACCAACATCGAGCTGGACGCGGCGGACTCGCACGTCGCGCTCAACACGGTGACCGGGCCGGACGGCGAGGAGCAGGACATCCTGCGGGACAACATGCCGTTCGGCAGCCCGGGCCGCGGCGAGTTCGGCACGTACTTCATCGGCTACGCGCGCACCCCCGACGTCACCGAGCAGATGCTGCGGAACATGTTCCTGGGCACCTCGGCGGCCTCCCACGACCGCATCCTCGACTTCTCCACCGCCGTCACCGGCACGCTCTTCTACGTGCCGTCCGCGGACTTCCTCGACGACCTGCCGGACGCCCCGAACCGCACCGCCGCGCTCGGGGCGGCGGCGGGGGCAGGGGCGACGGGGGCGGCGGAGCCGGCACCCGGGCCCTCCACCGAGCCCACCGAGCCCACCCCTGTACCCGCGCAGTCGGCAGCGCCCGCTTCCGCCGCGCCCGCCTCCGACGGCAGCCTCGGCATCGGCAACCTGAAAAGGAGCACGTCCTCGTGAACAACCTGCACCGCGAACTCGCGCCCATCTCCGCCGCCGCGTGGGCCGACCTGGAGGCCGAGGCCCGGCGCACCTTCGCCCGGCACGTGGCGGCCCGCCGCATCGTGGACGTGCCCGAGCCCGCCGGTGTCGAGCTGTCCGCGGTACCGACCGGCCACCTGGACCAGATCGCCGCGCCCGCGCAGGGGGTGACCGCCCGCACCCGCCGCTCGCAGCCCGTGGTGGAGCTTCGGGTGCCGTTCACCGTGGACCGCGGCCAGGTCGACGACGTGGAGCGCGGCGCGAAGGACGCGGACTGGCAGCCCGTCAAGGACGCGGCCAAGCAGCTCGCGTACGCCGAGGACCGGGCGATCTTCGAGGGGTACGGCGCCGCGGGCATCACCGGTATCCGCGCGGCCTCCTCCAACCCGGAGCTGACGCTGCCGGCGGACGTGCGGGAGTACCCGGACGCGATCAGCCACGCCGTCACCACGCTGCGGCTGGCGGGCGTCGACGGGGCGTACACCCTGGCGCTGAGCGCCGACGCGTACACCGCGGTCAGCGAGACCTCCGACCACGGCTACCCGATCCACCAGCACCTGGCGCGGCTGCTGGACGGCGAGATCGTGTGGGCGCCGGCGATCGACGGGGCGTTCCTGCTCGCCACCCGCGGCGGGGACTTCGAGCTGCGGCTCGGCCAGGACGTGTCGATCGGCTACCTCGGCCACACCGCGACCACCGTGGACCTGTACTTCCAGGAGTCGCTGACGTTCCTGGTGCACACCTCGGAGGCGGGTGTCGCCCTCAAGCCGGCCGCGGGCTGAGCGCCCGGCGCCGCGACCGCGGTCCGGGACGCGGCGGAAGGCGGTACGGTGACAACAGCCGTGTGCCCCACCCCATTTCAGGGGTGGTGCACGGGGTACGGCACCGGATAGGACAGGGTGGCACGGGGTAGGAACAGTGCCGGGAGCCACCAGGGGCTCGACGGGGCCGACACCGTCGGCAGGGCCGTCCGGCCCGATGAGTGGATCGAAGGATGGGGGCAGCGCGTGGCCGAGGAAGAAGCGACATTCGCCGAGGAGACCGGCGTTTCCGACCGGTTACGGCAGGACCTCCCGCACAGCGCGCGGATGTACGACTACTACCTGGGCGGCAAGACCAACTACGCGGTGGACCGGACCGCGGCCGAGGACGTGATCCGCCGCTTCCCGGCGATCAGGACCGTGGCACAGATCAACCGGGCGTTCGTGCACCGCTCGGCGCGCTTCCTCGCCCGTGAGCGCGGCATACGCCAGTTCATCGACATCGGCACCGGTATCCCCACCTCGCCGAACCTGCACGAGGTCGTGCAGCGCGAGGTGCCGCGGGCCCGGATCGTCTACGCGGACAACGACCCGATCGTGCTGGTCTACGCCGACAACCTGCTCGCCAGCACCCCCGAGGGCGCCACCGAGTACGTGGAGGCCGACGTCACCGAGCCGGCCGCGCTGCTGGACGCGGTGGAGGCGGCGGACTGCCTGGACTTCTCCCAGCCGATCGGCCTGAGCCTCAACGCGGTGCTGCACTTCGTCACCGACGAGATGGGCGCCTACAGCGTGGTGGAGACGCTGGTCGACCGGCTCGCACCCGGCTCGCACCTGGCGATCTCGCACTGCACCCCGGACTTCGACCCCGACGCCTGGGCCGCCATCACGGACATCTACACCGACGGCGGCACCCCGCTCCAGGTCCGCTCCCGGGCCGAGGTGGAACGCTTCTTCAAGGGCCTGGAACTGGTCGAGCCCGGCGTGGAGGTGGCCCACCAGTGGCGGCCCGAGGCCGGCGAGGGTCCGACCCTGGTCACCAACGCGCAGTCGTCGCTCTACGCGGGCGTGGCCCGCAAGGTCTGACCGGCGGTGGCCCGCAGGGTCTGACCCGTCCGGGCGGCCGACAGCCGACGGCCCGCGTGCGATCCCTGTCGCGTGCGGGCCGTGGTGGCGGTCGTGGCCGTGGTGGCGGCCGTCAGCGGAACTTCTTGATGTGGTCCTGTATGCGGCGGACCGTCGCCCGCTGGCCCAGTGAGGCGATCATCAGCCGGTCGAAGCCCTTCACGTGCTCGTCGACCTCCTGTTCGTCCTGGAGGTAGAGGCCACCGCCGGAGCGCTCGATGTACACGATGTCGGGGAGCTGGCCGTCGGCGAAGTCGAAGATCGTCGTGGTGCCGATCTGCACCGGCAGGTTCGGCTTGCCCAACTCCACCAGGTTGAAGCCGATGTCGGGGTCGTCGGCCAGGGATATCAGGTGTTCGAGCTGGCGGCGCATGCCCTCGCGGGAGCCGTACGGCCGCACCAGGGTGACCTCGTCCAGCACGCAGAGCAGCTTCTTGCCGGGCTCGCGCATCAGCCGCTGCTGGCGCATCGCGCGTAGCTCGATGATGCGCTCGATCTCCTGCTCGCTCTTGCCCGGCGCGTTGGCGCGGATCAGCGCGCGGGTGTATTCGGCGGTCTGCACCAGGCCCGGCAGCTGGGCGATCTCGTAGCTGCGGATGCGCTGGGCCATGTCCTCCAAGCTGACCAGGGTCTGGAGGGTCTTGGTGGAGACGTCGCTCCACGCGTCCCACCAGCCGCGCTCGTTGGCGGCGCGGGCGAGGTCGAGCAGCAGTTCGCGCTCGCCCTCGTCGCGGACACCGTAGACGTCCAGGAGGCGTTGGAGGTCGGCCTCCTTGAAGTCGTGCCGGCCGTTCTCCATCCGGCTGATCTTCGAGGCGGAATGGCCGATCTGGCGCACGACGTCCTCGGCGGTGAGGCCGAGCGCCTGGCGGCGCTGCCTCAACGTCTCACCGAAGATCATCCGTTGCGCCGTCGGGGCCCGCCCGGACAGATCGTGGACGTTACGGGCCCCACGCGGACTGCGAGACGGTTGAGCTGGCACGGTCGGTCTCCTTCTCGGGGCGTCGCACCCCGTACGGGTCACCTATCGTGCCGCAGCGCTCACGAAGCGGAGGGCCCGACGTCACATCTGGCTGGATCTCGCTACTCCACGGCGAAGTCGCCACGCACGACGCCGGCGACGAACGCCCGCATCGCGGCGCGGTCCACGGTCAGGAACGGACCGCTCTTGTCCTTGGAGTCGCGGATTCCGATCGTTTCGTGGTCCAGTTCGGCCACCTCGACGCAGTTGCTCTCGTGGTTGCTGTAGGAGCTCTTGCGCCAGCTCACCACAGTTTCGGCCATGTTCGGCCGCAGCACCGGAGCAACATGGCGCGAGGCGCCTTCGCCTTGACCGGTCATCGTTCTCCTCCTAGCAGTGGGGGTCGTCGGCACAACCACAGCTGCAATTGCATACGGTCGGCCTCTCTCATACTGGCCAGGCCGCACACATTTCATGCACACACCCCGTGTACTCCTGTATCAGGCAACCAAGTTGAGCCATCGGGGCGCTGCCACCACCCGCGACACCCCCGCGCCGGCTACCAGCGGCGGCGCTGCGGGGGCGGGGCGAGCTTGGCGGCCAGTGCGGACAGGAAGGTCGGCAGCTTGTCGACCATGGCCTTGGGGACCGCGGTGGTCTGGACAGTGCCCCGCCGCAGGTCCCGCACGAGGAGGGCGTAGCTGCCGTCCTCCTCGACGAGTTCCGCGGTGAACAGCAGTGTCCGGGTGGAGGTGTCCATCACGACTCCTGGGTCTGGGTGTCGTCGAGCCAGGCGGTCCACTCCTTGACCGCCTGCTGCTCGTCGGTGTCCTCGGCGAACAGGTGGTGGCCGAGCCAGTTCGGCACCTGCCAGGTGCTGCCGTTGAAGAAGCGGTAGAGGGCGTCCGGGCCGCGCAGGCCGACGAAGTCGGCGCTGAGCCAGTCGACGACCACCTCCACGGGGCCGCGGTCCGGGCCGGGCCCGCGCAGCGCGAAGCGGTCGCCGACGGCGGCGTCGTCGGCGAGGCCGAGGCGGCGGCGCAGGGCGGCGAAGTCGGCCGGATCGGTGGCGGGTTCTGCTCGCGCGGCCCGGACGTAGACGGCGGGGCGGCCGGCGAAGTGCCGCAGGTACTCGGCCAGGCCGTGCTGGTAGAAGTCGACGTGCTTCTCGGCGGCGTCGGACTTGGCCTCCCAGGCCCACGCCTCGTCCACGACGCCGGTGTGCACCCAGTGGATGCCCATGCGCAGCCGGCTGGTGCCGCCGGCGGCCGGCTCGATGCGGTAGCTGAGGGTGTTGGAGAACCCGCCGTCCTGGGTCGCCCGCAGGGCGAGGTGGCGCGGCGGCTCCCAGGTCAGCACGGTGGCGTCGCCGCGGGTGGCCCGGCCGCCGGCGCGCGGCTCGACCTCCATCGGGTAGAGCCAGCCGCGGTTTCCGGCCCCGGTGGCCACCGCGTCCCAGACCTGCTCGGGCGGGGCGGGCAGGTCCTGCTCCCGGCGGACCTCGAACTCTCGGACCATGGTCGGTACTGCTCCTTCGTCGTCGTTCACACGCGGTAGGCGAGCGGGAGGGCGGTCAGCCGCCGTTGCAGCGGGTTGGGCCGCCACTCCAGCGCCGCCTCGTCGCACAGCCGCAGGCCGGGCA
Organism: Streptomyces sp. CA2R106; assembly: GCF_037034245.1. Classification (NCBI taxonomy): domain Bacteria; kingdom Bacillati; phylum Actinomycetota; class Actinomycetes; order Kitasatosporales; family Streptomycetaceae; genus Streptomyces; species Streptomyces sp. CA2R106. The sequence goes on along the minus strand of NZ_JBAGKC010000033.1, from coordinate 7,407 downwards.
GCCGGCGGACGAGCGTGCCGACGGCCACCTCCGCCTGGAGTTTGGCCAGCGGGCCGCCGAGGCAGAAGTGCGGACCGTGGCCGAAGCTCAGGTGCCGGTTGCCGGTGCGGGTCAGGTCGAGCCGGTCGGGGTGGTCGAACCGCTCGGGGTCGCGGTTGGTCGCGCCGAGGAAGAGGTAGGCCAACTCGCCCTCGCGCAGCGTCTGTCCGCCGATCCGAAGGTCCTCGGCCACGACCCGGACGACCGCCTGGGTGACCGTGTCGTAGCGGGCGAGTTCGTCGACCGCGCCGCGGATCAGGCCGGGGTCGGCGCGCAGCCGGGCGAGTTGGTCCGGGTGGCGCAGCAGCGCCAGGACGCCGTTGCCGATCAGGTGGGTGGTGGTCTCGTCGCCGGCGGTGATGAGGATGAAGCAGGTGGCGAGCAGTTCGGAGTCGGTGAGCCGGCCGTCCTGGGACTGGGTGGCGACCAGGGCGCTGATCAGGTCGTCGCCCGGGGTGCGGCGGCGCTGCCGGATGAGCCCGGACAGGTACTCCTCGTACTGGTCGATCGCCGCCTCGGACTTGGCGATGTCCTCGCTGAGCCGGCCGAAGCGGCGGAACCAGCTCTTGACCTGCGGCCGGTCCGCGTCCGGAATGCCGAACAGCTCGCAGACGACGGACATCGGCAGCCGGGAGGCGAAGTCCTCGAGCAGGTCCATGGCCGGGCCGGCCGCCACCGCCTCGTCGATCAGCCGGTCGACGCTCCGCTGGACGCCCGCGCGCAGGGCCTCGACGCGGCGCGCGGTGAACGCCTTGTTGGCCAGTTTCCGCAGCCGGGCGTGGTCCGGCGGGTCGGTGTTGGTCATCACCCGGCCCAGCCGCTCGGTGAAGCGGCTGAGGGCTTTGAGGTCGCCGCCGCGCGCGCTGTAGGCGCGGGTCATCCGGTCCCGGTCGTTGGACAGCCTCAGGTCGCCGAGGGCCGCCTCGACGTCGGCGTACCGGGTCAGGTACCAGATGCCCTGGGGGCTGCGGTGGACCGGGTCCTCGCGCCGCATGCGGGCGTAGAAGGGGTAGGGGTCCCGCCGCGCCTCGGGGGTGAGCAGGGCCGCGGCGAGGTCGCCGGGCCGGGCGGGGCCCGCGGCTTCGCGGGTCCCGCCCAGGGTGTCGGTGGAGGTCACGTCGGCCGCGCTACCGCTGGGCGTCCATGGCGTCGGCGAGGCTCCTGGGCCGCATGTCGGTCCAGGACCGCTCGACGTACTCCAGGCACGCGGCGTGGGTGTCGGGGCCGTGGGCGGTCGTCCAGCCGGCCGGGACGTCCGCGAAGTGCGGCCACAGCGAGTGCTGGTTCTCGTCGTTGACGAGGACGAGGAAGGTGCCGTCCTGGTCGTCGAAGGGGTTGGTCACGGGTCAGTCCTCCTGGTGGGAAAGGGCGGTGCCGGCGCCGCGGGGGTCACCGGGGTCGTGGACGGCCTCGGCGATCCTGGCGGCCAGGATCGGGCCGATCTGGGCCAGCGAGCCGGCCTTGGTCATCTGGTCGTGCCGGGTGGTGATCTCGTGCGACTCGATCCGGCCGGCGACGTAGGGGCGCCAGACGCCGGGACCGGCGTCGTCGTCGGAGCGGTCGATGGTGGAGTTGAACAGCAGCAGGTCGCCGTCGTGGCGGCCGGGGACGAAGTCGACCGACAGCTTCGCGTTGTTGATCATGATCTGGACGATCACCTCCACCTGCCGCTCGTCCAGGCCGGCCAGCGCGCTGCCCCGCCGGTTGAGCACCTCGGCGACCTCGGCGTAGGTGATCTCCCGGTCGCCCAGCTCGTCGGGGTCCACGTCGAGCACCCCGACCAGCACGTCCCGCACGGTGGGCACCGGTTCGTCCTCGAACTTCACGTCCTTGACGGGATAGGCGTCGAGGATCGCCAGCAGCGCGGTCCGCTCGCCGCGTGCCCGCAGTTCGCAGGCCAGCGCGTGGGCGATCAGCCCGCCGGCGGACCAGCCCAGCAGCAGGTAGGGGCCCTCCGGCTGGATCTTCTGGACCTGGTCGGCGTAGTCGGCGGCCATCTCCTCGTAGGAGGCGGGCAGCGGTTCGGGCCGGCCGAGGCCGCGCGCCTGGAGCGCGTAGACCGGGTGCTGCGGGCCGAGGTGGTTCAGCAGCCCGCTGTAGGACCAGCTGATGCCGCCGCCGGGGTGGACGCAGAACAGCGGCGTGGCCGTCCCCGTCGAGCGCAGCGGCAACAGCACGTCCAGCGCGTCGGCCGGGTCGTCCATGGCCAGGCGTTCGGTGAGCCCGGCCACGGTCGGCGCCTCGAAGAGCATCCGCAGGCCCAGTTCGAGGCCCAGGGTCTCGCGGACCCGGGCGGCGAGCCGGGCGGCCAGCAGCGAGTGCCCGCCCAGGTCGAAGAAGCCGTCGTCGATGCCGACGTGCTCCCGGCCGAGGACCTCCGCGAACAGGCCGCACAGCAGCTGCTCCTGCGGGGTGCGGGGGCCGCGTCCGGCGGCGGAGACCCCGTAGTCGGGGGCGGGCAGGGCGGCCCGGTCGAGCTTGCCGTTGGCGGTCAGCGGCAGCGCGGCCACGGTGACGAACGCCGCCGGCACCATGTAGTCCGGCAGGTCGCGGCGCAGCCGCGCGGCCAGCTCGGCGGGCTCTGGCGCGCCCTGCGGCAGGGGCACCACGTAGGCGACCAGCCGCTTGTCGCCGGGCCGGTCCTCGCGGGCGACCACCGCGGCCTGGGCCACGCCCGGGCAGCCGGAGAGCACCGCCTCGATCTCGCCCGGCTCGATCCGCAGGCCGCGCAGCTTGACCTGGTGGTCGACGCGCCCGGCGAACTCCAGGGTGCCGTCCGGCAGCCACCAGGCGAGGTCGCCGGTGCGGTACATCCGGCTGCCGGCCGGGCCGTACGGGTCGGCGGTGAAGCGCTCCGCCGTCAGGCCGGGGCGGCCGACGTAGCCGCGGGCCACGCCGGTGCCCGCGAGGTACAGCTCGCCGACCATGCCGGTCGGCACCGGCCGCAGCCGGTCGTCGAGCACGTAGGCGCGCATGTTCGCCATCGGCCCGCCGATCGGCACGGTCGGCGCGTTCTCGGCGAGGTCGCGCACCCGGTGGCAGGCGGCCAGGGTGGTGGCCTCGGTGGGTCCGTAGCCGTTGACCACCTCGATGCCGGGGCAGGCGGCCAGCACCCGCGCGGCGGCGGCCGGGGAGACCACGTCGCCGCCGGTCCACACCTCGCGCACCCCGGCCAGCAGGCCCGGCCGCTCCTCGGCGACCAGCCGGAACAGCCCGGCGGTCAGCCACAGTCCGGTCACCGCGTGGGTGGCGATGGTGTGCTGGAGCAGGTCGAGGTCGAGCTGCTCGGGCGGGGCGACCACGACGCGGCCGCCGCCCAGCAGCGGGACCCACAGCTCGTACGTGGACAGGTCGAAGGCCGTCGGGGAGTGCATCAGCACCCGCTCGTGTCCGCCGCCGCGCCACTCGGGGCTCAGCGCGAGTCCCACCACGTCCCGGTGGGTGACGCCCACGCCCTTGGGCCGCCCGGTCGAGCCGGAGGTGTACATGATGTACGCCAACTGGTCCGGCGCGCAGGGTACGTCGGCGCCGGCCCGGTCGTCCGGCGCGGACTGCGCCAGTGCGGTGAGCACCTCGGGGGTGAGCACCAGGGCGGCGCCGCTCTCCCGCAGGATCAGCTCGATCCGGGAGGAGGGGAAGCGGGAGTCCAGCGGCAGGTAGGCGCCGCCGGCCTTGAGGACCGCGAGGATCGCCACGACCAGGTCGGCCGAGCGCTCCAGCATGACCGCGACCGGGGTCTCCGGCCGTACGCCCTGGCGGACCAGTGCCGCCGCCAGGCGCCCGGCGCGCTCGTCCAGTTGCGCGTAGGTCAGTTCGGTGCCGGCGGCCACCACCGCCACCGCGTCCGGGGTGGCCCGCACCTGGCGGGCGAACAGTTCCGGTACCGAGGCCGGCGGCAGGGGTGCGGCGGTGTCGTTGAACGCGTGCAGCAGGCGGTGGTGTTCGGCGCCGGACATCAGGTCGATCCGGCTGATCGGCCGGTCCGGGTCGGCGGCCGCCGCGCGCAGCAGGCGGGCCCAGCGCTCGAACAGCAGCTCCACGGTGGACGCGTCGAACAGGTCGGTGGCGTACTCCACCGCGCCCACCAGGCCGTCGGCGGCACCGTCCGGGCGGAACTGCTCGGCGAGGCTGAAGGTGAGGTCGACCCGCGCGGTGCCGGTGGACGCCTGGAGGTGGCCGGTCTCCAGCCCCGGCAGCGCGAACTGGCCCACGGGGGCGTTCTGGAGGGCCAGCATGACCTGGAAGAGCGGGTGGTGGGCCAGTGAGCGCACCGGGTTGGCGACCTCGACCAGGTACTCGAACGGCACGTCCTGGTGGTCGTAGGCGGCCAGCGCCTTGTGCCGGACCCGGCCGAGCAGTTCGGCGAAGCCGGGGTCGCCGCCGGTGTCGGTGCGCAGCACCAGGGTGTTGACGAAGAAGCCGACGAGGTCGTCCAGCGCCTGGTCGGTGCGGCCCGCGATGGGGCTGCCGACCGGGATGTCGGTGCCGGCGCCGAGCCGGGTGAGCAGCGCGGCGAGTCCGGCCTGGAGCACCATGAACATGCTGGCGCCGTGCCCTGCGGCCAACTCCCGCAGCGCCTGGTGCAGTTCGGGGTCCATCCGGACCGCGACCCGCTCGCCGCGCTGGGAGGCCACCGGCGGCCGGGGCCGGTCGGCGGGCAGCTGCACCTGCTGCGGGATGCCCGCCAACTCCTTCTTCCAGTAGGTCAGTTGCCGGGCGAAGAGGCTGTCGGGGTCGTCGGTGTCGCCGAGCAGGTCGCGCTGCCATAGCGTGTAGTCGGCGTACTGCACCGGCAGCGGGGACCACTGCGGCTCCTCGCCCCGGCAGCGGGCCGCGTAGGCCGCGGCGAGGTCGGCGGACAGCGGGCCCATCGACCAGCCGTCGGCGGCGATGTGGTGCACCACGACCAGCAGCACGTGCCGGTCGGGGGCGAGCGCGAACAGCTCGGCGCGGACCGGCGGCTGCTCGGCGAGCTCGAAGCCGCGCCGGGCGGTGTCCGCCAGCCGCTCGGCCAGTTCGTCCGCGCCGACCTCGGCCACCGGCAGTTCCGGGCGGGCCGGGTCGGCGCTCAGCACCACCTGGTACGGGACGCCGCCGGTCTCGCGGAAGACCGTGCGCAGGCTCTCGTGCCGGGCGACGACGTCCGCGAGCGCGGCGTGCAGCGCCGACCGGTCCAGGGCGCCGGTCAGGCTCAGCGCGAGCGGCATGTTGTAGGTGGCGCTCGGCCCGTCCATCCGGTGCAGGAACCACAGGCGGCGCTGGGCGAAGGACAGTTCCACGCGCGGCGGGCGGGGCCGGGCGGTCAGCGCGGGCCGGGCCCGGCCGGAGCCGTCCAGGCGGGCGGCCAGCCCGGCCACGGTCGGCGTCTCGAAGAGGATGCGGACCTCCAGTTCCGCGCCGAGGGCCGCCCGGACCCGGGCGGCCAGCCGGGTCGCGAGCAGCGAGTGCCCGCCCAGGTCGAAGAAGCTGTCGTCGACGCCGACCTGCGCGAGGCCGAGCACTTCGGCGAACAGTCCGGCCAGCAGCTGTTCCTGCGGGGTGCGCGGCGCCCGCCCGGCCGCGGACCGGCCGGGGTCGGGGGCGGGCAGGGCGGCCCGGTCGAGTTTGCCGCTGGCGGTCAGCGGCAGCGCGTCCAGCGCCACGAACGCCGAGGGGACCAGGTGGTCGGGCAGCCGCTCGCGCAGCCAGTCGCGTACGTCGCCGAGCAGGGCGCCGGTGCCGCGGCTGCCGGTGGGGCGGTTGGTCAGCGCGGCGAGCGGCCGGTCGGCGGCCGCGGCCGGGCGGTAGGGCTCGATCGGGGCGCCGTGGAGCGCGCGCGGGTCGGCGAGGACCACGTCCAGGGCGTCGTCCGCGGTGGCCGACCAGGTGACGGCGACCGCGCGGCCGCAGGCGCGGCCGAGGTCGTGGAAGTCCTCCGGGTCGGGCAGGGCGTCCTCGTCCGGGGCGTGCAGCTGCTCCAGCAGCGGTGCGAGCGGCTCGTCGTTGTCCTGCACCGCCCGGGCCAGGGCCGCTTCCCGCAGCACGCGCCGGTTCGGCACCCCGGTGATCCGCAGGGTCCCGGTGGGCGGGTGCTCCAGCAGGGCGCGCAGCTCGTCGAGTCCGCCGACCTGCCGGCCCCAGGCCAGCTCGGTGCAGGGTGCGGTGGCGGAGGGCGCGGCGGTGGACGGCGTGTCGGGCCGGGGGGCGGCCGGCGGCTTGTGGAGCGTCACCTCGTAGCGGTAGCGGGTCAGTTCGTTGTGGTGGCGGCCCCGCTTGACCTCCACGGTCACCGCGCCGATGCCCGGGTCCTGTGCGCGCAGGGCGGTGAAGAAGTCCGGGTCGACCAGGAGTTCCTTCTCCACCCTGAGGGCCTGCTCCACCGCGCGGCGCACGGCCGCCCGGTCGGCGCCGGCGGCGGCCCGGCGCAGGTGGACGGCGGTGGTCAGCGGGCGCAGCAGCCGCAGGTTGCGGACGTCGCCGATGAAGAGGGCGCCGCCGGGGGCGAGCAGCCGCATCAGCTGGGCGACGACGTCGGCGAGGTAGTCCGCGGACGGGAAGTACTGCACCACCGAGTTGATGACGACGGTGTCGAACTCCCCGGCGGGCAGCCCGTCGGTGTCGTGCGCGGGGCGGGTCTGGAGCACCACGCGCCCGGCCAGCTCCTCCTGCCGCGCGACCTGGGCGGCCAGCGCGTCGACGGCGGTGGCGGAGAAGTCGGTGGCCCAGTAGGTCTCGCAGTGGGGTGCGATCTGCGAGAGCAGCAGGCCGGTGCCGACGCCGATCTCCAGCACCCGGCGCGGGCGCAGCGCCAGGATGCGGGCGACGGTGGCGTCCCGCCACTCCCGCATCTGCTCGACGGGGATCGGGGCGGCGTCGTAACTGCTGTTCCAGCCGACGAAGTTGTGGCCGAAGGCCGCCTCGTCGGGGGCGATGGGCAAGGCGTCGTAGATGTGCTGCCACTCGTCCACGTGGTCGGCTTCGGTGCCGCTGTCCCGGGCCGGGTCCTGGCGCGGGACGACGTAGCCGACCAGCCGGTCGTCGCGGGCCGCGACAGCGGCCTGGGCGACGGCGGGGTGCTCGGCGAGCGCGGCTTCGACCTCGCCGGGTTCGACGCGGAAGCCGCGCACCTTCACCTGCTGGTCCGCGCGGCCGGCGTACTCCAGTTGGGCGTCGCGAAGGCGCCGCACCAGGTCGCCGGTGCGGTACATCCGCGCGCCGGGCAGGAACGGGCAGGCGACGAAGCGGCCCGCGGTCAGGTCCGGCCGGTGCAGGTAGCCGCGGGCCAGGCCCGGCCCGGCGACGTACAGCTCCCCGGTCACGCCCGGCGGCACCGGTTGCAGCCGGTCGTCCAGGACGTAGGCGCGGGCGTTGGCGATGGGCCGGCCGATG
>NZ_JBAGKC010000032.1:0-77667 GCF_037034245.1 Streptomyces sp. CA2R106 | reverse complement strand
GCTCGCCGCGTACGAGGCGAAGACCGGGAAGTGACCGCGGACCGCGCCGCAGGATAGCGCCGCCGGCGCCGGCCGCAACCTCTGCGAGGTCGCGGCCGGCGTGCTGTACTGGCCAGGTGAGACGCGAGCCCGGGCCGGAGTCCGACGCCCGCGGAGGGCCGGCCGTCGGTGCCGCTCCCGCGGCCGCCACCGGTGCGGCCGACATGGCTGGAGCCGCCGAGCGGATGCGGCGCCGGGTCCGGCTGATGATCGAGATCACCGCGCGGGCGGGGGAGTACCGCCGGGGCCTGGTGAAGGCGGCCGGCCGGCTCAGCGACGAGGAGGCGGTGATCCTCGACGACCTGGAGCAGCACGGCCTCCAGGTGCCGCAGCTGCGCGACGTGCTGCGCGGCGGCCACGTCCTCGTCGACGACCCGGCGCTGTACGACAAGTGGCGCACCGGCCAGGGCAACCACCCCCGGCTGTCCAGCCACCACCGCGACATCGACAAGAAGCGCTACCCCGACTTCGGGATGCGCGGCCATGTGGTGCGGGAGAAGCTGCACGGCCGTACCGCGAACGGCACCTGGGTGCAGCTGGAGAAGACCCCGGCGGCCTTCGGCGGGTCCAAGGCGCCCAGCCTGGACGACCTGCGGCACCTTGTGGACTACCTCCAGTACCGCTTCACCGGCAGCAACGTCGGCCCCTGGGGGCTGTCGCGGATGACCGAACGCCGCCCGCTGTACCTCTCGCCGATGGTCGCCGTGCCCACCTCGCTGACGCCGCCGGTCGCGCGCACCCTCGCCCGGACGCTGCGCCGGATCGAGGAGAGCGACGACACCACGGCCGTCTCCCGGGAACTCGCGGCGCACTTCCCGCCGCCCGACCGGGCCGACCTCGGCGGCGAACTGGGGCAGGCGCTGACCGGCCGCGGCGGGCGCGGACTGTTCGGCAACTCCGAGGTGTGGGTCACGCAGGCGCCCTCGCGCACCGCGGCGCGGGTGCTCCGCGAGCGGCACGAGCCGCCCGGGCAGGACACCTGGCGGTCAGGAGGACCGGCATGAGCGACGACACCCCCGGGCCCGGCCAGGCGTCCGTGCCGGCCGGACTGGTCACGGCCGTGGTGAACATGGTGCACACCGGGCCGGTGCTGCTCGGCGCGTACACCATCGCCGAACTCACCGCCGTGGACGCCATCGTGGATTTCCTGGAGGCCCGCCCCTCGGACGAGGAACTCGCCGAGGCCGTACGCTCCCTGGCCGCCCGGGAGCTGCTGCTCGCGGGCAGCGGCGAGCAGGTGCAGGTACGCGGCGACCTGGGCATCGCGGTGGCGTTCCAGCAGCGGGCCCGACGGGTGCTCGACGCCCGTACGACCGGCACCGAGGCGGGCGAGCCCTGGCGCATCCTGCTGCTGCCGCAACCCGAGCGGATCTGCCTGATGGTGCGGATCGACGCGCTCGGCGTCCACCAGATCGGGCTGTACGAACTCGGCGCCGCGGTCGACATCCTCGTCGACTGGCTGCCGCGCGGCCGCCCGGCCGACCCCGACCCCGGTACCGGACCCGGCGCCGACGCACTGCTGTCGGGTGCGGAGCGGGCCGCGCTGCTCACCCTCACCGAGTACACCGCGGAGGGCTCCGCCGAGATCGCGGGCGCCAGCACCGACCTGGTGCTCGCCCGCAGGTCGGGCCGGCTGCACCTGCTCACCCGGGAGGGCAGCGGCGCCGCACTGGAGCCGAAGCCGGTCGCCGGCAAGGACGAGATCCGCGACCGCCTGGTCCGGCTGCTGACCTGACCCGGCCTCGAAGGGCAACGGCTTCGCCCCCGCGGCGGCGCGAACTGCCCATGGGTCCGCTGCCGTCCGGCACCGAAGATCCCTAAACTCAGCACCGTGAGCCTTTGGACTGCCCTGGAACCCCCGTCCGCGACCGTCGACCCGGGTGGGAGCACCACGGTACGGCTGCGAGTGCGCAACACCGGCGACGTGGTGGACGAATACCGCTTCGAAGCCGTCGGGAACATCGCGCCCTGGGTCCGGATAGAACCGCAGGTGCTGCGGCTCTACCCCGGCACCACCGACTCGATCCTGCTGACGTTCGCCCCGCCGCGCACCCCCGACGCCGTCGCGGGCCCCAACCCGTACGCGATCCGGGTCACGCCCACCGAGAGCCCCGAGGCCACCACGGTGCCCGAGGGCAACCTCACCATCACGCCGTTCACCGCCGTCCGCGCGGAGATCGTGCCGCCGACGGTGAAGGGCCGCTTCCGCGGCAAGCCCAAGCTCGCGGTGGACAACATCGGCAACACCAAGCTCACCGCCTCGATCCGCGGCGCCGACAACGGCGACCAGATCGGGTACGACATCCACCCGGCGAACGTCCAGATCGAGCCCGGCCGGGCCGCGTTCGTGAAGGCGACGCTCCGGCCGCGGCAGATCATCTGGTTCGGCGCCAGCCAGCAGCGCCCCTACACGCTGGACGTGACCCGCTCGGGCGCGGACCCGGTCAGCGTCGACGGCAAGTACGTCCAGCGCGGCTTCCTGCCGCGCTGGGTGGCCGCCACCTTCTGCGCGCTGATCGGCCTCGTCATCGCCTTCACGATGTTCTGGCTCACCCACAAGCCGCAGGTCAGCTCGCTGGCGACGCCGAAGGCCAGCCCGGCCGCGTTCAGCACCCTGACCCCGACACCCGCGGCGCCCACCACCCCGGTCACCACTCCGCCCACCACACCGGCGACCACCGCGCCCCAGTCCTCGAGCGGCGGGGGCGGCGGCGGGACCACGAAGCCCAAGAGCGTGCTGCCCGCGACCCGGGTGCTGCTGTGGAACACCACCACCGACAAGTGCGCGGACATCCCCGGCTCCGGCGACGGCCAGATCGGCGGCGCGGTCAACGAGTTCAGCTGCATGGGCACGGACGCGGACAACCAGCTGTTCGACCTCGAGGTGCGCTACCAGAACCAGGGGCCGGGCGGCACCAAGCTGTTCCAGATCCGCAACGACAAGGACCGGCTGTGCATGGACCTGCCGGACACCGGGCCGCAGCCGGTCACCACGAAGATCATCGAGGGCCGCTGCACCGGCACCACCGACGACAACCAGCTGTGGTGGCTCGCCAAGCAGCCCGACGGCGCCTACTGGATTCGCAACTACGCCAGCGACAACCTCTGCCTGGACGTGTCGGGCGAGAGCACCGGCGGCGACAACACCGCCCTGACCCTCTTCCACTGCACCGACACCGACGACCAGGAGTGGAAGATCCGCAAGCCGGACTCCCAGCCCTGGGACAACCCGCCGGCCACCACGAGCCCGTCGAACTGAACGGCCGGGAACCGAGCGCGCGGTGACCGGGCGCGCGGTGACCGGGCGCGCGGCGACGTGGCGGCGGGGAAGAGGACCGGGCGCCGCTTCGTTGATTCCGGCAACCGGTCCGACCTGGGCCGGCCCCCGCGGGCCCCGCCGCGCTCGGCGGCGCCCGGGTGGTATGCCTGTACGGAGGCCGGGCCACGGTGCCCGTACGGGTCGAAGCGACGAGGAGCCAGCCGTATGAAGTTCGGGATCTCCACTTTCATCACCGACCGCAGCATCCGCCCCGCCCCGCTCGGGCAGGCCCTGGAGGAGCGCGGGTTCGACTCGCTGTTCATCGCCGAGCACAGCCACATCCCGGTGAGCCGCGAGTCCGCCTACCCCGGCGGTGGCGAGCTTCCCGACATCTACTACCGCACCCTGGACCCGTTCGTGGCGCTCACCGCCGTCGCGACCGTCACCGAGCGGCTGCTGGTGGGCACCGGTATCGCGCTCGTCGCCCAGCGCGACCCGATCCACACCGCGAAGGAGGTCGCCTCGCTCGACCTGGTCTCCGGCGGGCGGGCCGTCTTCGGCATCGGCGTGGGCTGGAACCGGGAGGAGATGGCCAACCACGGCACGAACCCGGCCGTCCGCGGCCGCCTCGCCAACGAGCGGCTGCGCGCGATGATCGAGCTGTGGACGAAGGAACAGGCCGAGTTCCACGGGGAGTTCGTCGACTTCGACCCGGTCTTCGCCTGGCCGAAGCCGGTGCAGCAGCCGCACCCGCCGATCTACGTCGGCGGCGGCCAGGGCGCCTTCCCGCGCGTGGTCGAACTCGGTGACGCCTGGCTCGCCAACAGCCTGCCGCCGAAGGTGCTGGGGGAGCGGATGAAGGAACTGCGCGCCCTCGCCGGACGCGATGTCCCCGTCACGGTCTACGCCGTGCCCGACGACGCGGAGACCATCGAGGCGTACGCCGAACTCGGCGTCGAGCGCGTGCAGTTCTACCTGCCGTCCGACCCCGAGCCGGCCGCGCTCGCGCACCTCGACCGGTTCGCCGAGCTGGTCGCGCGCCTCGGCTGATGCCCGCGCTCGGCACGGCCGAGGCGCGCGAGCGGTTCACGGCGTCCCCGATCGCCAGGCTGGCGACGGCGGACGCCGCGGGCCGCCCGCACCTGGTGCCGGTGGTCTTCGTGGTGGCCGGGGACCTCCTGGCGATCGCGGTCGACCACAAACCCAAGGCGTCCCCGCGGCTCAAGCGGCTGGCCAACATCCGCGCGAACCCGGCGGTCTCCCTCCTCGTCGACCACTACGACGACGACTGGGACCGCCTGTGGTGGACCCGCGCCGACGGCCGCGCCCGCGTCCTGCCCCCGGCCGCCGCGTCGCCCGCGGCGGCCCGCTGGACCGCGCTCCTGACCGCCAAGTACCCCCGCCACTACGCCGACCGGCCCCCGGCGGGCGAGGTCATCGAGGCCCACATCACCACCTGGACCGGCTGGCACGCCACCTGACCTTTGACCCCCGCCGCCTCCCGCCGCCGCCCGCCCGTGGCGGCGCAGTGGGCGCGGTTCCGCGGGCGAAGCCACCGGGCAGATGACCATGAAGGCGACCTTCCGTGCGGCGCATGGCATATGCTCGGCTGAGCCGTATGCTTCGCCCCCCGTCCCGAGACACCCACGGGCAGGTCGGGACGGCGCCGAAGCGGTCGTGGCCATGGAAGCAAGGGTGCTGCAAGCTCTCTGCAAGGAAGCCTCCGAGACCCCTGGGTAGTTCCCCGACAGGACCCGACCGGGATGCGCCGAAACGGTCGGCGCGGGTCGGTGGACAGCCGGCCGGACCGAGGAGTCCGGGACGGCGGAGGGGGACTTTCTATGCGCGCCGAGATCGGCCCGGAAAGGCCGATGGATGGGGATCGCGAACAGTGGATGACGGTTCGCGACTGCAAGAAGATTCTGGTCATAGGGCAGACGCTGACGTATCTCCAGCGGCTCACGGACATCTTCCCGATGTTCGACTCCGACATGAGGGTGCAGCTGTTCTTCACGGTGGCGCCGCACGCCGCCTTCGGCGAGGGCGCACTGCGCTTCCTGCGCCGGCTGCGCGCCCCGGTGATCCCGTGGGAGGTCGCGGTCCGGCACGAGTTCGACCTCGCGCTCGCCGCCGGCTGGGAGCACATCGAGCAGGTCCGCGCGCCGGTCGTGCTGCTCTCCCACGGCGCCGGGCAGATCAAGGCCCAGCGGGTCTGGCACGGCCGCCCCGGCCAGGAGCGGCCGCCGGGCATGCTCAGCCGGGACAACCTCACCCGCGACGGGCGGGTGCTGCCCGCCGCCGTGGCACTCGCCCACCGCGACGACCTGGCGACCCTCGCCCGCAACTGCCCCGAGGGCGTGCCCGTGGCCACGGTGGTCGGTGACCCGGTGTACGACCGGCTCACGGTCAGCCTGCCGCACCGGGACGCCTACCGGGCCGCGCTCGGACTGCGCGACGGGCAGCGGCTGGTGGTGCTCAGCAGCACCTGGGGCCAGGGCGCGTCCTTCACGGCGCTGGACGAACTGCTGCCGCGCCTGCTGGGCGAACTGCCGCGCCGCCGCTACCGCGTGGCGATGCTCAGCCACCCCAACATCTGGGCGGGGCACGGCTGGTGGCAGGTGCAGTCCTGGCTGTCCGGCTACCGCCGCAGGGGCATCGCGCTGGTGCCGCCGGAGGCCGACTGGCGGGCGTACCTGGCCGCGGCGGACTGGGTGGTCGGCGACCACGGCTCGCTCACCTCCTACGCCACCGTCACCCCGGCGCCCATCCTGCTCGCCCGCTACCCCCACGAGCGGGTGCACCACGCCTCACCGGCCGCAGCCCTCGCCCGGCTCGCCCCGGCCCTGACGACGGCCCGCCCGCTGGAAGCCCAACTGCGGTACGCCGCCGAGGAGTACGACCGGCCCGCCTACGCGGCGGTGGCGGCGCGGCTGACCTCCGAGCCGGGCCGGTTCAACCAGCGGGCCCGCGCGCTCGTCTACGGGCTGCTCGGCATCGGCCGGCCCGCCTACCCGGTGCCGCCGCGCCCGGTCCCCGCCCCCGCCCCGCTCTCCCGCTGGACGGCCGACCGGACCGGAGAGGCGGCATGAGGCCCCGGCACACGGACGCGGTCCCGCACCGCACCGCCGTGGCGGTGCACCGCCGGCCGGCCGGCCGCGGGCAGCGCCCGGCCGGGCTGCTCGTCGTCCGCACGGCGGGGTCCGCGCTGGTCACGGTCCGCCGGCTGCCGCTCGACGGCGCCGGACGGTACGGGCCGGGCGAGGTCGTCGACGAGCACGTCAACACCACACTGGCCGCGGGTTCGCCGCGGCCGGAGGTGGCGGACGTGCTGGTGCTCGGCTGTGCGCACCGGCCCGCACTGGCGCTGCGTACGGCGCGGGGCGCGCTGGAGCGGTTCCCTGGCTGCCTGGTGGTGGCGGTGCCCACCGCCGACGGCGGCTGCGTCGCGGCCGCCCGCGGCGGCCGGCAGGTGACGGTCACCCCGGCTGACGGCCAGCGGGCGCCGACCGCGGCGGAGTTGGCCGTGGTGGCGTCCTGCCTGCACACCGAGCTGGTGCTCGGCGGCAGTTGGGCCGACCTGGCGGCGATCTGCCTGTCGGCGCCGTCACCGCGGGCGCCGCGCCACGGCCGGATGCGGTTCCGGCCGGGCCCGGTGCCACCGGCGGACCCGGCGGCCGACCGGCGCCTGTCGGCCTGAAGGCGCGCCGCACCCGCGCCGCACCATGACACCGATCGGCCCCGGCCCGCCGTGCACCCCGCGGCAACGGCCGGGCGCCGACCGGTGCCGACCGGTGCCGGCCGGTACGGGGCGGCCCGACCGGACCGGGCGCACCGCCCTCAGGGCGAGGCGTCCGCGGGCCCCAGCTCCGCAAGGCGCCGCCGCACCCGCTCGGCGTCCACCGGGGCGAGAGAGGCGTAGATCCGCAGCGCCTCCTCGTACTGCTGCCGGGCGGCGGCCTCATCGCCGTCCTGCTCGGCCAGCAGGCCCAGCATCTCCAGGGTCCTGGCCCGCCAGAACACCGATCCGGTCGCGTCGAACCCGTCGAGGGCGCCCCGCAGCTCCCGCGCGCCCTCCGCACGGCGCCCGGCCCGGCCCAGCGCGAAGCCGAGGAGCGCCCTGGCCCGCGCCGCGTCATAGGCGTCGTGCTCGGCCGACAAGTCCCGGTGGGCGCGGCCGAGGTGCTCCACCGCGCCCTCGAAGTCCAAGCGGTCCAGGGCGAGTTCGCCCAACCGCAGCCGGGACAGCGCGGCCCCGCGGCGGTAGCCGGCCGACTCCCGCAGCGCCAGGGCCCGTTCGTGCGCCTCCTCGGCGCGGTCCAGCCGCCCCGCCTCGCGGAAGGTGGTGCCCAGCCCGATCAGCGCCTGCGCCTCGTCGAGCCGGTTGCCCCCGGCCCGGGCGAGTTCGAGGGCCTGGGTGAACCAGACCTCCGCCTCGTCATGGCGGCCCGCGCCGCGCAGCCCGATCCCGCCCGAGGTGAGCATCCGCGCCTCGCCCGCGGCGGCGCCGTCCCGCCGCGCGGCGGCGAGCCCGGTCCGGTGGGCCGCGATCCACGCGTCATACAGCCGCAGCCGCAGGAACATCGGCCACAGGGCGTCGACGAGTTGCCAGGCGGTGGCGTGCCACTGCCGGTCGGCGGCCAGCGACACCGCGGACGTCAGCGCGTCCTGGTGCGCCTCCAGCCAGGCCAGTGCCGCGCTGTCGTCGGCGAACGACACCGCCGCCTCGGTGGGGAACCGGTAGTCGCGCGCCAGAGTGCGGTGGCTGGGCGCGAGCAGCGCCTCGGCGCGGGTGGCCGTGGCCAGGCACCAGTCCGCGTAGCGGCGCAGGGTGTCGTCCCGGTCCTGCGCGGAGTCCCGCGCCTGGCCGCACTGCACCGCGTGCAGCCGTACGAGGGCGTGGAAACGGCACCGGTCCGCGCCCGCCGGCTCCAGCAGGTTCGCCTCCACCAGCACGTCGATCAGCCGCCCGGCCGCGGCGACGGTGAGCCCGCCCGCGGCCGCCGCCGACGGCGGGTCGAACGGGACGGCGGGCAGCAGCCCCAGGCACCGGTACAGGCGCGCCGCGTCCGGCGCCAGCGCCCGGTAGGACGCGTCGAGCACCGCCTCCACGGTCCCCGCGCCCTCCGCCCGCAGCTCGCCCAGCGGCCCGGCGCCCGCCGTCAGCGCGTCGCGCAGCGCCGCCACCGGCTGGTCGGGCCGCGCCGCCAGCCGCGCCGCGGCGAGCCGTATGGCCAGCGGCAGCCCCCCGCACAGCGCGACGACCTCGCGTGCCGCGGCCGCCTCGCGCTCGGCCCGCAGCCGGCCCGCGCCCCGCGCGAACAACTCCTGGGCGGCCGACGGGTCCAGCACCCCCACCCGGCAGAAGCCGGCGCCGTCCACCGCGAGACCGGTCAGCCGGTACCGGCTGGCGGCCATCACCAGGCTGCCGGGGGCGCTGGGCAGCAGCACCCGCACGTCCGCGGCGGTCAGCGCGTTGTCCACCATGACCGCGAACCGGCGGGTCGCGGTGACCGACCGCCACTGCGCCGCCCGCTCGGCCAGCCCGGCCGGCTCGACCGTCTCCCCGAAGGCGCGCAGCAGCGAGCCCAGCGCCTCCGCGGGACCGACCGGCACGTCGTCCGGCTCGTTCCCGCCCAGGTCGACATAGAGCTGGCCGTCGGGGAACTCCGCCTCGCGCGCGCCCAGCCACCGCGAGACCAGGGCGGTCTTGCCGACGCCGCCCTGACCGCTGACCACGATCACCTGCGCCACGTCCGGCTCGCGCCGGTCGCGCAACTCGTCCAGCATCCGCAGCTCCCGCTCGCGGTCCGTGAAGTGCGCCGGGACCGGCAGGAGTTGGCGGGGCACGGGGCGCGGCGCGGGCGCGGGCGGCTGCGCGTGGTGGAAGTGGATGTCGCCGGTGATGTTCCGCGCCTGCACCATGCCGCCGTGCACTTGCGCGCCGCCGGCCAGGTGGTTGCTGACCACCTCGACGGCGGCGTCCTGCCCTGGTGAACGGGCCCTCCAGGCGTGGAGCCGGTCGAGCAGCGCGCCGTGCCGGGCCGCGCACGCGGCCAGCGCGGCCGCGTGATCGCGTAGGGTCGCCGACACCGCGCCGCCGCTGTTGGTGACGGGGTCCGCGCGCAGGTCGTGCCAGGCGGCGGCGAGTTCCGGATCGACCGCCGCCACCGGCCCCATCAGCATGGCGAGTTCCTGCCATGCGGCCGAGCCGCGCCCCGTGCCGTGCAGCAGCTTGGCCGATAACAGCGCCTCGGCCACACCCTCGTCCCGCATGTCAGCCCGTCCCCCCTCACCGGCGACGGCCCGCCACGGTCCGGACGCGCGCGCCGGATGCCTCGTTCCGTCGTGTTTCCCCAAGGCATACCCTGCGATCGCGGTGCGGTCGCCTCCCGGCGGGGTGGAGGGCCCGCTTCGAGTCACGCGCCCGGCACCCGCGCTCGCCCGCGAGGGCTCAGAGGATGAGGCCGCCGGACATCTCGATGACCTGGCCGGTGATGTAGCGGGCCCGGTCGGACGCGAGGAAGCAGACCAGCGCGGCGACGTCGTCCGCGTCGCCGAACTCCCGGGACGGGATGAGGTTCCTGAGGCGTTCGGCCTGCGGTTCGGGGATCGCGGCGGTCATGTCCGTCGCGATGAACCCGGGGGCCACCGCGTTGACGGTCACCCCGAGCCCGCCGATCTCCTTCGCCAGCGCCTTGGTGAAGCCGATCACCCCGGACTTGGACGCGGAGTACGCGGTCTGGCCCGGGGCGCCGTGCAGCCCGGAGGCGGAGGTGATGTTGACGATGGCGCCGCGCCGCTGCCGCACCAGTGGCATCACCAGGGGCCGGGTCACGTTGAACATGCTGCCGAGGTTGGTCTCCAGCACCTCGTCCCACTGCTCGCGGCGTATCCGGGCGAAGCTGATGTCATGGGTGACGCCCGCGTTGTTGACCAGGATGTCCACCGCGCCGTCGAGTTCGTGCAGCGCGTCCTCGGCGAAGCGGCCGGCGTCCGCGGTGTCGCCGACCCGGCCCGGCAGCGCGGTGCACCGCTGGCCGGGATGGGCGGCGCGCATCCTCTCGGCCAGCTCGGCGGCGGCCGCGGCACTGGAGTGGTAGCCGAAGACCACGTCGGCGCCCTGGGCGAGGGCGAGCCGGACCACGGCGGCGCCGATACCGCGCGCGCCACCGGTGACCACGCACTTGCGGCCGCTCAACGGCAGGTCAGCCGACATGGCCCGCCCCCTCGCCGGCCGGCACCAGCCGCTCCTTCTGCTGGCCGACCTCCCGCTCGCGCAGCGCCCGGTAGCGCTCCTCCGCCAGCAGCGTGGAGACCATCGGGGTGTAGAAGGGGCCGTCGCCGACCAGCGTGATCCGCTCGGGGGTGACCTCGGCCAGGCCGCGTGCGGCGAGCCCGTCCCAGACGGTGGCGAACTCGTCATACACGTCGACGCCCATCGCGGCGCGCAGTCCGGGCCGGTCCAGCCCCATGCTCAGCAGGTGCCGGAAGACGGTGGCCAGCACCCAGTCGTCCGGTTCGTGCCGGAAGGCCCGCTCGACCGGGAGCCGCCCCTCGTCGATCATCGCCTTGTACCGCGCCAGGTTGCGCTGGTTGATGTACGACCAGGAGCGGCCCGGGCCGAGGACGGCGGCGCCGAAGAAGGAGATCGCGGCGTAGCCCAGACCCACCACGTCGGCCACGTCGTGGAGTTGGGGCCGGTAGCCCTCGCGGAAGTCGCGACTGGCGGGGTCGCCCGGCTTGCGGAAGCTGTACGCGCCGTGCTGTTCGTACCCCTGCTCCAGCAGGTAGTCCCGGCCGGCCCGGTACATCTCCAGGTTGCTGAGGGTGCTGGGCAGTTCGTGGAAGCGGTTGAGGGCGAAGTCGGTGGGGCCGCCGACGTTCAGCTCGTAGTGGGTGATGTCGTGGACGTCCCAGGAGACCAGCGTCCTGAGGTCGGCCAGCATGGTCTCCACGGTCTGCTGCGGCCAGCCGAAGATCACGTCCACATTGGCCGCGAGGCCGAACTCCCGGGCCCAGTCCAGGCTCTGGGTGACGTGCCGGGTGGTCTGCCTGCGGCCGCTGAGGCTGTTGAGCCGCTCGTTGACCTGCTGGACGCCCATGCTGACCCGGTTCATCCCGGAGTCGCGGATCGCCTGCATCTTGTCGCGGGTGAACAGCTGCGGGATGCCTTCGAGGGTGAGGTCGGCGCCCGCCGCGACGTCCGGGAAGAGCCGGTTCACCAGTTCCATGATCTTCAGGTAGTGCGCCGGGCGGTACAGGTTGGAGGTGCCGCCGCCGAAGTACGCCGAGCCGAGCCGGGTGCCGGCCAGCCGCTCGCGGTACAGCTCGGCCTCGCGCTCGACGTACCCGTAGTAGTCCTCCAGCGCGTCGTTGCCCTTGAACTCCTCGACGGGGAACAGGCAGTAGCCGCACTTCCCGGGGTCGGTCCTGATGCAGTACGGCACGCCGATGTACAGGAACACCTCGGACGCCTGCCCGGCCCGCCGCAGCCGGCCGCGGTCCTCGGTGATCTCGTCGACGGGCACGGTGGTCCCGGTCCAGTAGCGCGGCGAGGGGAAGCCGTGCTGGATCTTGTTGACCTGGCGCTGGCCGAGGTGGCTGTCGATGTAGTCCGTGACGTAAGTGGAATCCAGCATGGTCCGGCTCATACCTCCGGGAGGGTGCCCCTGCGGGCCTGGGGTGGGGGGAGCGGGTCGACGGGGCCGGGTCGAGGGGGAGCGGGTCGAGGGCTGCGGGTCGAGGGGCGGCGGGGTTCAGACGTTCGCGGCGGCCGGTTCCGCGGACAGCACCCGCTCCAGGAGGAAGTCGGCGAGCCCTTCGACCGTCTGGTAGTCGAGCGCTTCCATCGCCTTGTAGCGGAACTCCAACTTCTCCTGGATACGCCGCTGGAGCGCGGTGACCCGCAGCGAGTCCAGGCCGATCTCCAGCAGCGCGAGCGACGGGTCGATGCCGTCGGCGACGGTGTCCATCTCCTCGGACGCCTTGCCCAGCGTCTCCCGGACCTCCGCGGCGATCCAGTCGATGACCGTCTGGCGGCGCTCCTGCGGGCCGAGCGGGGCCAGCGCGTCCAGCAGCTCGCGGCGGCTGCGGCCGGGCCCCTGCGCCGGGTGCTCGGCGGGGGCGGGCAGGTCGCTGCCGGCCAGCGCGCCCGCGTGCCGGAACTCGACGCCTTCGAGGTCGGCGACGATCCGGCCGTCGGCGTCGGACAGCCGCACGTCGACCACGAAGCCGGTCCGCGCGGCGTGCGGGCGGCGCCGCACCTGCGCCCACACCTCGCCGGGCAGCGGACCGGGCAGGGCGAGCCGGCGCAGCGCCACCGGTACGTAGCCGCCGGGGAGCAGGGCGTCCCCGGCCGGCGGTGCCGCCGGCACGGTGCTCTCGGCGCCGGCCGGGGTGAGGAAGAGCGCGGCGGCGAGCTGGAGCGCGCCGTCGAGCACGGTGGCGATCCGGTACGGGTGCGTTTCGTCGGGCGCGCCGTCGGGGGTGGCGGTGATCCGGCCGAGCGCCTCCTCGCGGCCGCCGCCGGCCAGCCACAGCTCGCGCACGGTGGCGAAGTGGAAGCCGTGCTCCAGCCCGCCGTCGCGCAGCGCGCCGTAGAGCTGGGCGGGGCGCCGGGCGTGCGGCGCGGCGGCGCGCAGCGCCTCCGGCAGCCGCCCGGCCCGCTCGCCGCTGCGCGCCGGTGCGATGGTGCCGTGGCAGTGCTCCGGCCGGCTGCCGTCCTTCGCGCCGCCGGTGACGGTGAAGCGGCGCTCGCCGTCGGGTGCGGGCGCGGTGAGGGTGACCTGGGCGGTGGGGCCGTCGGCGGTGAGGACCAGGGGGCGGGTGAACTCGATGTCGCCGAGCACGAGGCCGGGGTGCTGCCCGCGGGCACCCCCGGCCGCTACGGCGTCCTGGGCGTCCCCTGAGGCTTCTGCTGCCGCGGCTTCTGCTGGTCCTGCTGTTCCCGCCGCGGCCTCGGCGGCCTGCGTGGCCTCGGCCAGTGCGCGGACGGCCAGGTCGAGGTAGCCGGTGGCGGGGAAGACGGTGGCGCCGTGCACGCGGTGGTCGGACCAGGGCGCGGTGGCGGCGAGCGGGTAGGCGTGGACGGTCTCCTCGGGCCGCTGCGCGGGGATCGCGGTGGCGGCCGGCGCCGGGGCGGCCGCCACCGCGGCGCTGCCGTCCTCGGCCGGCGCGGACGGATCGACCCACCAGTAGCGGTCCTTGCGGAAGGGGTACTGCGGCGCCGCCGAGGTGCGCCGGTACCGGTCGCCGCGGTAGAGCCGGGACACCGCCAGTTCGGCCCCGGCGGTGAACAGGGCGCCGGCGGCGGTCAGCATCCGCCGCACGTCCTGCCGGTCGCGGTCGAGGGTGGGGATCACGGTCACCCCGCGGTCGGCGAACGCCCCGGCGAGGTGCGCGGTGAGCGCGGCATGCGGCCCGACCTCCACCACCAGGGTGCAGCCGGCGTCGACGGCGGCTCGTACCGCGTCGTGGCAGCGTACGGTCGCGCGCGCCTGGGCCGTCCAGTACGCGGGGCCCTCCGCACCGGTGAGCGCACCGCCGGTGGTCGCGGAGAACACCGCGCACTCCGGCCGGGTGGCCCGCAACTCGGCTGCGTGCTTCGCCAGTTCGGGCAGCGCGGGGTCGATGAGCGGGGAGTGGAAGGCGTGCGAGGTGCGCAGCCACGCGGTGTCCACCCGGGCCTGTGCGGCGAGTTCGGCGATCTCCTCCACGGCGTCGGCGGTACCCGAGACGACCACGTCGGCCGGTCCGTTGACGGCCGCGAGCGCCACCTGCTCCTCGCGGCCGGCGAGCCAGCCGGCGACCGTGTCCTGGTCGGCCCGGATCGCCAGCATCCGCCCGCTGCCGGGAAGTTCGGCCATCACCTGGCCGCGCCGCACGCTGAAACGGGCCGCGTCCTCCAGGGGCAGCATGCCGCCGACGCAGGCGGCGACCAGCTCGCCGACGCTGTGCCCGGCCACCGCGGCCGGCCGCACCCCCCAGGAGCGCAGCAGCTCCGCGAGGCCGTACTCGACGGCGAACAGCGCCGGTTGGGCGAAGCGCGTGTCATCGAGGTCCACCCCGCCGCCCGTGTACCCGCCGCCCCCGCTCGCACCCCCGCTCGCACCCCCGCTCGCGCCCCCGGCTTCGCCGTCCGCGCCGAACAGCACCTCCCGCAGCGGAACCTGGAGCACCCCGTCCATCGCCGTCGCGCACCGGTCGACCGCGTCGGTGAACACCGGTTCCTGCGCGTACAGTTCGCGGGCCATTCCCGGGTACTGGGTGCCCTGGCCGGAGAAGACCAGGGCGACCTGGGCGGTGCCGCGCGGGTGCCCGCTGGAGACGGCGGCCGGGGCGCGGCCGGTCCGCCACTGCCGCAGGCTGTTCGCGAGCTGGCCGGCGCCGCGGCCGGTCACCGCGATCCGGTGGCGCAGCGCGGCGCGCCCGGCGGCCGCGGTGAACACCGCGGCGGGCAGGTCCTGGCGGCCGGTGGTGGACAGGAAGTCCGCCCAGCGGTCGGCGAGTTCGCCCAGGCTGTCGGCGGACTTCGCGGAGAGCACCAGCAGTTCGTCGGTGCGGGCCGGTACGGCGGCCGGGGGCTGCGGCTCGGCCGGCCGGCGGGGCGCCTCGCGCAGCAGCGCGTGGGCGTTGGTGCCGCTGTAGCCGAAGGAGTTGACCGCGGCCATCCGCGGGGTGTCGCGGCGCGGCCAGCTCACCGGCTCGGCGGGGATGCGCACGGGGGTGCCGGACAGGTCGATCTTCGGGTGCAGCCGGTTCAGGTGCAGGCTCGGGTAGATGGTCTCGCGGTCCAGCGACAGCGCGGCCCGGACCACTCCGAGCAGGCCGGCGCCGGCCTCGATGTGCCCGACGTTGCTCTTGCCCGAACTCACGTACAGCGGAAGGTCGGCGGGGCGCCCGGCGCCGTAGGTGCGCAGGATGGCGTCCATCTCGATGGGGTCGCCGACGGGGGTGCCGGTGCCGTGCGCCTCCACGTAGTCGACCTGGGCGGGCTGCACGCCGGAGCCGGCCAGCGCGGCCCGGATCACCCGCTGCTGGCTGGCGCCGTCGGGCGTGGTGAGGGTACGGGTGCGGCCGGTGTGGTTGAGCGCGGTGCCGACCACGCTGGCCAGGATCGGGTCGCCCTGCTCCTCGGCGAGGGACTGCCGCTTGAGCAGCACCGCCACGCAGCCCTCGCTGCGGACGTAGCCGTCGGCGTCGGCGTCGAAGGTGCGGCACTGGCCGGCCCGGGAGAACAGGCCGAGCTTGGAGAAGGAGATGTGCACGTCCGGCGCGAGGATGGCGTTGGCGCCGGCCACGATCGCGGTGTCGCACTCGCCGGTGAGGATGGACTGCCGGGCCAGGTGCAGGGCGACCAGCGAGCCGGAGCAGGCGGTGTCCAGGGTCAGGCAGGGGCCGCGCAGCCCGAGGAAGTGCGCGACGCGGCCGGCGGCGATGCTGTCGGTGTCCATCGCCTCGTGGGCGGTGATGCCGTTCAGCCCGGCGCGGCTCTTGAGGGTGGAGTAGTCGAAGGACATCAGGGCCATGAAGACGCCGGTGTTGCCGCCGGACAGCTCCTCGGGGTCCTGCCCGGCGTTCTCCAGGGCGTGCCAGACGGTCTGGAGCACCATCCGCTGCTGCGGGTCCATGTGCGCCGCCTCGGCCTCGGAGACGCCGAAGAAGGCGGCGTCGAACCGGTCGACGTCGTCGACGAACCCGCCGTGCCGGACGTAGGTGCGGCCGCGCACCAGCGGGTCCGGGTCGTACAGCGCGTCCACGTCCCAGCGCTCCGGCGGGATCTCCCGTACGCAGTCCCGGCCCTCCTCGAAGACGGCGCGGGCCTCCTCCAGGGTGTGCACACCACCGGGCAGGGTGCAGCCGACGCCGACGACGGCAATGGGCTCTGTTTCCAAGGGGACTTCTCCTTAAACGGTGCGTTCGGGTGGGACGGGGAACGCGGCCCTCCGGATTTCGGCGGAGGTCCGTACCGGCGGGAGCGGCGGAGGGAAGAGCGGCGAAGCGGCGGAGCAGCGGGGTGGCGAGTGCGGTGCGGGGGAGTGCGGCGCGGGGGAGTGCGGCGCGGCCGGGCAAAACCCGTTTCGGGCTCCCGGCACGGGATTTCGGCGCTTTCGGTGGACGGCTCCGCGCCGCTCGGCGGTCGAATACCCGCGCGGAGCAGCCGGTCCGGTCCCGCTCGGAACCGACCGGATGTCATCAAGTGAAGCAGCCAACTGCACGACACGCGCCAGCTGTTGCCGCGATATCACCCGAACGGGTCCACGTCCGCGGGGCGTTCCGCGGCTGGGCATCCGAGAGCACCGGACCCACCCGCGGGGCAATTGTGCGGCGCCGCACAATTGCCCCCGTAGTCGCGTTGCGGCCGCCGCCGAATTACCGTTGAATTCCCTACTTCCGTGGGTGCGCCGCCATTTGTCGATCGCTTCACCCGGTGCGCACCGAATCGCCACACGCTTTACCCCGTTGGAATGAAAGACGCATTCCCGGTGATCGGCGACGGGCCCGGCCGGAAAGAACGCCCGTACCGTTCAGGGCGCGATACGGCCGTAAGACGGCGGCGCGCGACAAGGAGAGGGGCGTACGACGTGAGGGGACGACCCATGGTCCCGGCCCAGTCGACCGCCGGATCGAGGAAACCGGCCGGACCGCGGCCCCGCGGCGTGCTCGCCGAAGTCGCGGGCTACGCGGAGGCGTTCATGGCCGCGGACCGGACGGTGCGGGCCCGTGACCCGGGACGGGTCGCCGAACTCCTCGGCGGGCCGCTGCCGGTGGCCGGCCACCCCGAACACGCCACCGTGGAACGGCTGATCAGGGCCGGCGAGGCGGGCGCTCCAGCCACCGGCGGTCCGCGCGGCCTCGGTTACGCGGTCGGCGGCGCGCTGCCGGTCGGAGTCGCCGCGGACTGGCTGACCAGCGTCTGGGACCAGTGCGACGCCTTCCACGACCTCAGCCCGCTGTCCGCGGTCGCCGAAGAGGTCTGCGAACGCTGGCTGGTGGAGCTGCTCGGGCTGCCGGCCGGCACCGCGATGGGCCTGACCTCCGGCTCCACCACCGCCAACCTGGCCTGCCTGGCCGCCGCCCGCGAGCACCAGCTCCAGCGGGCCGGCTGGAGCGCGGGCGAGCAGGGCCTGGCCGGCGCGCCGCCGCTGACCGTGCTGGTCGGCGAGGAGACCCACGCCTCGGTGCTGCGCTGCCTGCGGCTGCTCGGGCTCGGCGGCGCGATCCGCCGGGTGCAGGCCGACGACGTCGGCCGGATGGCCGTGCCCCACCTGCGCGACCTGGCCGCGGCCGCCCCCGGCGGGCTCATCGTCTGCGGCCAGGTCGGCTCCACCCACTGCGGCGCGGTCGACCCGCTGCGGGCGATCGCCGAGGTCACCCACGCGCACGGCGGCTGGCTGCACCTCGACGGCGCGTTCGGGCTGTGGGCGGCGGCCTCCTCCCGGCACCGCCCGCTGCTGGACGGCGCCGGCCAGGCCGACTCCTGGGCCTGCGACGGCCACAAGTGGCTCAACACCCCCTACGACAGCGGGCTGGCGTTCTGCGCCCGGCCCGAGCCGCTGCGCCGGGCGGTCGGCCCGCACACCGAGTACGCCCCCGGCGCCGAGCCCGCCGGCCGCGAACCGCTGGACCACCGGGTGGAGATGTCCCAGCGGGCCCGCGCACTGACGCTGTGGGCGGTGCTGTACCACCTGGGCCGCCAGGGCGTCGCCGACCTCGTCGACCGCAACTGCGCCGCCGCGCGCCGCCTCGCGGTCCGGCTGGCCGGCGAACCCGGCATCGACGTCCTCGTGCCGGTCCGGCTCAACCAGGTGCTGCTGCGGATCGGCGACGACGCGCACACCCGCCGGGTGGTCGGACGGCTCCACTCCGAGGGCACCTGCTGGGTGACGCCCACCCACTGGCGCGGGCAGAGCGCCGTACGGCTGTCGGTGTGCGGCTGGCGCACCGACGAGGCCGCGACCGAGCCGGCGGTGGCCGCCTTCCTCGCCGCGCACCGCACGGCCCGCGCCTTCGGTCCCGGGCCCGAGGACCCCGGCCACGGCCGCCGCGACACCGGCCCCGACACGCGCCGGCAGACGCCGACATGACAGGCCACCGCTCCGCCGTGGCGCCCGGCGCGGGCGACGGCCGCGCGGCGCGGGACGCCGTAGCCTCTCGGGTATGAACGACTCCGTACACGTGCGTACCGCCACCGCTCAGGACATCGAGGGCATCGTCACGTGCAGCGTGGCGCTGCTGACGGAGGACGCGGCCGTCCGCGACCCGGCGGTGGAGCCGCAGTGGGCGCTGCGGCACGGCAGGGAGTCCTTCGCGGCGACCCTCGCCGACCCGTCGTCGCTGGTGCTGGTCGCCGACGGCGGGGACGGCGCCGTCGTCGGCTACCTCGTCGGCGCCCTCGCCGAGCCGGTCGCGGTCCTGCCGATCCGCAGCGCCACCCTCCGGGCGCTGTACGTCGCCCCCGGCCACCGCGGCAGCCGCGTCGGGACCCGCCTCACCGCCGACTTCCTCGCCTGGGCCCGCAGCCGGGGCGCCGTCCGCGCCGAGGTCAACGCCTACGCCGCGAGCGACACCACCCGCCGCTTCTACGAGCGCCAGGGCTTCACCACCCGCGCCATCCGACTCGACCTCGACCTCACCCTGCCGCCGGCGCAGTAGCGGGCCGCCGGTGCGCGTCAGTCGACGCCGGGATAGCGGACGTTGACGCGTTCGCGGACGCGGTCGAGGGTGGACATCACCGCGAGCGAGCCGTCCAGCGGCACGAGGGGCGACTCCGTCTCCCCGGCGCGCAGCGCCCGCATGACCTCCGCGGCCTCGTGCCGCATGCTCCCGCGCTCGTGGTCGTCGCTGACGTCGGAGAGCAGCACCGTCTGCGGCTCGACCCCCTCGCGGTGGACGACGAACCGGTCGGCGTTGAAGAAGCCGTCGGGGATCTCGATCCGCCCGCCGGTCCCGGCGATCGCCGCCGGCGCCCCGATGTCCGCGGTGAACCCGCAGCTCAGCGTGGCGATCGCCCCGCTGTGCCAGCCGAGGACGATCCCGGTCGCCGCGTCCACCCGCTCCGGCGTCAACTGGGCCCACGCCTCCACGGTGTCGGGCACCCCGAGCAGCAGGTGCGCGAAGGACACCGGGTACACCCCGAGGTCGAGCAGCGCCCCGCCGCCCAGGCGCGGGTCGCGCATGCGGTGCTCGGGCGGGAAGTCGCTGTGGAAGCCGAAGTGCGCGCTGACGTGCCGTACTTCACCGATCACCCCGTCCTGCACCAGCGCCAGCAGGTGCCGGATCAGCGGGTTGCAGTACGTCCACATCGCCTCCATGAGGAACAGCCCGCGCTCGCGGGCCAGCCCCACCAGCTCGCGCGCCTCACGGGTGTTGATGGTGAACGCCTTCTCGCACAGCACCGCCTTCCCCGCCTCCAGGCACAGCCCGGCGGCGGCGCGGTGCGCGGAGTGCGGCGTGGCCACGTACACCACGTCCACGTCCGGGTCGGCGGCGAGTTCCGCCCAGTCGCCGTACGCCCGCGGTATGCCGTAGTGCTCGGCGAACGCCGCCGCCGCCTCGGTGCTGCGCGAGCCGACCGCGACCACCTCGGCGTCCGCCGGCAGCGACAGCAGCGCCTCGGTGAAGCTCGCGGCGATCCCGCCGGTCGCCAGGATGCCCCAGCGGATTCTGCGCCCGGGTGCGCCGGCGCCCGCCCCGCCCGCGGTGTGCCCGCCCGTCGTGTGCTCGCTCATCGTGCGTACGCCCTCGCTCGTTGCGGACCTCACATCTCGGTCCCCGGATATTCGTGCCTGATGGTCCATGGCGACTGAAAGAATAGGCAACGCTTCAACAACTTCCGATGGAGAGTGCCCACGTGCAGGACGCCGGGCCCAACGGCCCCGCCCAGTTCACCGCCACCCACGCCCCGACCTCGACCCCCATTCCCCCGGCACCCGCCCCGGCCCGCGGCCCGCGGGGGAAGCACCCGGCACCGGACCGCAGCGTCCGCACCGGCTTCGTCGTCACCCTCGTCCTCGGCGGGCTCACCGCGCTCCCGCCGCTGTCGATGGACATGTACCTGCCCGCGCTGCCGCGGGTCTCGGGTGCTCTGCACGCCTCGTCCGCGATGGTGCAGCTGACCCTGACCGCGTGCCTGGCCGGCATGGCGCTCGGGCAGCTCGTCGTCGGCCCGCTCAGCGACCGCTGGGGCCGCCGCCGCCCGCTGCTGGCCGGCATGGCGATCTACGTACTGGCCACGGTGGTCTGCGCGTTCGCCCCCACCGTGCCGCTGCTGATCGGCTTCCGGCTGGTCCAGGGGCTGGCCGGCGCGGCGGGCATCGTGATCTCCCGCGCCGTGGTCCGCGACATGTACGACGGCCTGGACATGGCCCGGTTCTTCGCCACCCTCCAGCTGATCTCCGGGGTGGCCCCGATCATCGCCCCCGCGATCGGCGGCCAGATCCTGCGGCTGACGAACTGGCGCGGGATCTTCGTGGTCTGCGCGGTGGTCGGCACCCTGCTGACCGTCGTCTGCTGGCGGCGCCTGCTGGAGACGCTGCCTCCGGAGGACCGGCACAGCGGCGAGCTGAGCTCCACCTTCGGCTCGATGCGCAGCCTGCTCGCGGACAAGGTCTTCACCGGCTACGTGCTGGCCGGCAGCTTCGCCTTCGCGGCGCTGTTCACGTACGTGTCCGCGTCGTCGTTCGTCGTCCAGGACATCTACGGCGCCTCCCCGCAGACCTTCGGCTGGCTGTTCGGCCTGAACTCCGTCGGCATCGTCGGCGTCGGCCAGCTCAACGGCAAGGTGCTCGTCGGCCGGGTGGACATGGACAAGGTGCTCGGCTTCGGCCTCGCCATGATCACCCTCGCCGCCACCGCGCTGGTGCTGCTGACCACCGGCGCCCTCGGCCACGCCACCCTCCCGGAGATCGCCGCCGCGCTGTTCGTGCTGATGGCGTCGATGGGCCTGGTGCTGCCCACCTCGAACACCCAGGCGCTGCTGCGCACCCGCAAGCACGCCGGCGCCGCCTCCGCGCTGATCGGCACCTCGTCCTTCCTGGTCGGTGCCGTGCTGTCCCCGCTGTCGGGCGTGGCGGGCGACGGCACCGCGGTGCCGATGGCGGTCACCCAGCTCGGCTGCGTGCTGGTCGCCGTGGCCTGCTTCGCCGGGCTCTGCCTGCGCGGGCGGCGTACGGTGGAGGGACCGTAGACCTCGGGAGGTTGCGATGTCCGACGATCCGGAGAAGACCTGGGCGTTCAAAACCGCCGACAGTACGCTGCACACCGGGGCGGAGCACTCCATCGACCCGGAGGACCTGGTGATGGCCTCCGGCCGCGACTGCACGCCGGAGCTGATCGAGAAGGCCCGCAAGGCACTGGAGGAACATGGCCCCGCCGCTGTCGAGAGGTTCCTGCCGTGAGGCCGGCCTCGACACCGACGAGCTGCACCGGATCGTTCCCGGCCTGAGCGCCTGGCTGGAGCCCGGCCACGACCACGACCGCCCGCACCCGTGGTGCGCGGGCGCCGTCGTCGTGGCCGGGCGCGGCCGTGTGGTGGCGCTGCACGAGGCGGTCGGCTGGGCGGTGCGCTACGCCGCCTACGACGAGCACGCCGACCGCGGGGTGGAGCTGCCGCGCGAGCAGTGGGTGCCGGCCAGGGCCGACACCGTCTTCGACCTCGCGTCGGTCACCAAGCTCTTCACCGCCCTCGTCGCCGTCCAGCAGATCGAACGCGGCGCCCTGCGGCTGGACGCGCCCGTCGCGTCGTACGCGCCCGAACTGACGGCCGCCGCGGCGCACGGCGTCACCCTGCGGCACCTGCTCACCCACACCTCGGGGCTGCGGCCGGAGCTCCCGCTGTACGACGAGCCGGACGCCGCCGCCCGCGCCGCCCGCCTCGCCGCGGAGCCGCCGCTGACGCCCCCGGGCACCACCCGGACGTACTCCGACCTGAACCTGCTGCTGCTCCAGACCGTGCTGGAGCGCGTCACCGGCCGCACCGTCGACCGGCTGATCGCCGAGCAGGTCACCGGGCCGCTGGGCATGGCCGAGACCCGCTACAACCCGCCCGCCTCCTGGCTGCCGCGGATCGCGGCGACCGAGGACCAACGGCGGCCGTGGGGGAAGCTGGACCGGGGCATGGTGCACGGCTCGGTGCACGACGAGAACGCGTACGCGATGGGCGGGGTGGCCGGGCACGCCGGGCTCTTCTCCACCGGGTGGGACCTGGCGGTGTTCTGCCGGGCGGTGCTGGACGCTGTCGCGGGGACGTCGCAGGTGCTGCTGTCGGCGGCGGGGGTGCGGTTGCTGCTCGGGGCCGGGGGTGCGGGCGGGGCGGGTGCTGCGGGCGCGGGCAGTTCGGGGCCTGCGCTGGGCTTCGAGCGCGACCAGCCGTGGTTCATGGGCGAGCTGGCCGGGCGCGGTGCGCTCGGGCACACCGGGTTCACCGGGACCGGGCTGGTGCTGGACCCGGCGACCGACACGTTCCTGGTGCTGCTCACCAACTCGGTGCACCCGGCGCGCGGCTGGCGCGAGGGCAGCAGGCCGCGGGCCGAGGCGGCGACCCGGCTGGCACGCGCGGTGCGCTGACCCTTTCTCCCGGCCGCGGCCGCGGGGGGAGCGGCGCCGTCACGCGTCCGGCCGCGGCCGCAGCGCGTCCATCACCAGCTCGATCAGCCGGTCCGTCTGCTCCTGGCCGCCGCCGGTGGCCGCGGTCAGGAAGATCCCGACGAGCATCACGGTCAGGTCCTCCGCCGCCACGTCGCCGCGGATCGTCCCGTCCTGCGCGCCTCCTGCCAGCAGGATGCCGACTGCCGCGCCGATCCGCCGGCGCGTGTCGGGCGGGGAGATCCGGCCCGAGGACCACCCGGCGCGCAGCACCTGGCCCATGCCGCGCTTGGTCGCGACGAAGGCGGCGTAGCGCCGCATCCACGCCCGGAGCGCGTCGGCGGGGGGCAGCTCCGCCAGCAGGCGGGGCGCGCTGGCGGTGACGTCGTCGAGTTCGGCCGAGTAGACCGCCTCCACCAGGGCTTCGCGGGTCGGGAAGTTGCGGTAGAGGGTGCCGATGCCGACTCCGGCCTCGCGGGCGATGGCTTCGAGCGGGGCAGCCTCGCCGGCCGTGGTGAAGGCGGCGCGGGCAGCGGCCACGAGTTTGTCGCGGTTGCGCTGGGCGTCGGCGCGGGCGGCGCGCTTGCGGGGCGGGGGCTTGGGGGCCGTGGGCGCCGCTTCGGGTGCGGGGTCGGCGTCAGTCAAAGCGGAGGGTCCTCCGTTAAAGGTGTACAGTGGCGATACGGAGGTTCCTCCGCTTACTCCATCGTCTCACGAGGAGCATATTTCCCATGGCAGCAAGCCCCGCCGCCCCCGCCGGCGGCACCACCGGCCTCGGCAGCCACACCGTCTCCCGTATCGGCTTCGGCGCGATGCAGCTCGAACGCCTCCACGACGACCGCGCCGCCGCCGTCGCCCTCCTGCACCGCGTCGCCGAGCTGGGCGTCAACCACGTGGACACCGCCGAGTTCTACGGCGACGGCTTCGTCAACAGCGTGATCCGCGACGCCTACCGCGACCGGCTCGGCGCGTCCGACGCCTCCGACGCCTCCGCCGACGGCACCGGCATGGTCATCGTCAGCAAGGTCGGCGCCACCCCGGCCGACGGACCCATCCGGCTGCGGCTGGCGCAGCGCCCCGACGAGCTGCGCGCGAGCGTCGAGGACAACCTCAAGAGCCTCGGGCTCGACCGCATCCCCGTGGTGAACCTGCGCCGTACCGACACCGGGCCCGGGCTGCGCGCCGAGGGCGACCAGGTCGTGGACCTCGACGACCAGCTCGCCGTCATGACCGACCTGCGCGACCAGGGCAAGATCGGCGCGATCGGCCTCAGCTCCGTCTCGATCGACACGGTGCGCCGCGCCCTGCCGGCCGGCATCGTCTGCGTCCAGAACGCGTACAGCCTGGTCGCCCGCCGCGACGAGGAGATCCTCCGGCTCTGCGTCGCCGAGAACATCGCCTGGGTCCCGTACTTCCCGCTCGGCGGCGCCTTCCCCGGGCTGCCCAAGGTCACCGACGAGCCCGCCGTCCAGGCCGCCGCCACCGCGCTCGGCGCCACCCCGGCCCAGGTCGGCTTGGCCTGGCTCCTCCACCACGCCCCCAACACCGCCCTGATCCCCGGCACCGCCGACCCCGCCCACCTCGAGGCCAACATCGCCGCCGGCGCCCTCCACTTCGACGCGGCCACCCTCGCCACCCTCGACGCCGTCGAATCCCGCCCCCTGGAGCTCCCGCTCAGCTGACCCCTGGCAGACTGCCGGGCATGCCCGCCCTGGTCCCCGCCGCGATTCCCCGCGGCACCCTGTCCCGCACCGCCCAGCCGCTGCTGCCGGTCGGCGGTGACATGGTGCTGCGGGGCGAGGAGGAGCAGGGCGGCGTCTGAGGCGGGGTACGGCTGATCGCGCGCGCCGGGTGGGGCCGGTCCGGCAGGATACGGGTGGGGGTCGGCGGCGAGGGGGAGGCGGATGGGCGGGCGGGCGCTGGGGTTCGGGGAGGCGCTTCGGCGGTTGCGGGGGGCGCAGAAGACCGCGAAGGGCGTCTCGCTGTACTCGCGGTACGTGAACCGGCCGGTGGGGCGGGTGCTGGCCGCGGGGGCGTACCGGGCGGGGCTCGGCCCGAACCAGGTGACGCTGGTGAGCGCCGCGTGCAGCGGCGCCGGGATCGCCGCGCTCGCCGTGGCGGCACCGTCGTGGCGGCTGGCGGTGGCCGTCTACGCCGCGCTGGCGGTCGGCTTCGCCTTCGACTCGGCCGACGGCCAGCTCGCACGGCTGCTGGGCCGGGGCGGCCCGGCCGGGGAGTGGCTGGACCACGTGGTGGACTGCGCGAAGATCACCGCGCTGCACGCGGCGGTCCTGATCACCTTCTACCGGCACTTCCGGCTGCCCGGCGCGGGCTGGCTGCTGGTGCCGCTCGGCTTCCAACTCACCGCCGTACTCGTCTTCTTCGGCGGTCTGCTCACCGACAAGCTGAAGCCCAAGGGGAGTTCGGCCGACGCCCCGGTGCAGCCGCCCTCCCGGCTGCGGGCGGTCGCCCTGCTGCCGGCCGACTACGGCGTGATGTGCGCGGTGTTCCTGCTGCTCGGCAGCGAACGCGCCTTCCGCTACGGCTACACCGCGCTGTTCGCGGTGCATGTGCTCTTCCTCGCGGCCTTCCTGACGAAGTGGTTCCGCGAGCTCAACGCGCTCCCGCGTCAGGCGGGTTGAGCGGGGCGGCGGCCGCACCTGCCGCACCCGCCGCACCCGCCGCACCTGCCGCGCCCGCCGGTCCGGCCAGCACGTCCAGCGCCCGCCGTAACTGCGTACTCGACGTGTGCACGGTGTACGGGAAGTACACGACCTCCACCCCCACCGCGGCAAGCCTCTCCTCCAGCCGCCGCCCCTTCTCCGTCCCGCGCCAGTCGTCCCCCTTGAACAGCACGTCGAACCGCACCTGGCGCCACGTCTCCAGCTTGTCCGGCACCGTCTCCACGAACGCGGCGTCCACGAACCGCACGCTCCGCACGATCTCCAGCCGCTCCACCAGCGGCACCACCGGGCCGCGCCCCTTGGCGAGTTGGGCCATCTCGTCGGAGACGACACCCGCCACCAGGTAGTCGCACTGGCTGCGGGCGTGCCGTAGGATGTTCAGGTGTCCGACGTGGAAGAGGTCGTAGACCCCCGGCGCGTAACCGACCCGGTGCAGCATCATCAACCCCCAGCCGTACGACGCTCCCCAGCGTCGCGGAGTCTCAGACGATAGCCGGACGTATCGCGCGCAACGGGGGATTCGCGGAACTGCGGCCGCCGACGCACGGCAACCGCAGGTCCGGTGGCGCCGCGAACGGCTAAGGTGTGCACTTGTCTGGATCTGGGGGTTCGTCCCGGGGGGAAGGAACACTTCGTGGCTACGTCGGATCTGCGCCGTCGGCTCCTGCTGGTCTCCACCAACTACGCGCCCGAGCACGCCGGCATCGGGCCGTACGCCACCCAGATCGCCGAGCACTGGGCGGCCGGCGGCGCGGAGGTGCACGTGCTCACCGGCATGCCGCACTACCCCGCCTGGAAGCTCGACCCGGCCTACACCGGGGTGCGGCGGATCGAGGAGGACCGGGCGGGCGTCCGGGTGCACCGGCGCGGCCACGCGGTGCCCGCCCGCCAAACCGCCCTGCGCCGGGCCGCGTTCGAGCTGAGCGTGCTGCGCGGCGGCCGTGACGAACCCGCCGGGATGGGCCGGCCCGACGCGGTGTTCGCGCAGATGCCGAGCCTGGCCGGGGCCGTCCTCGGCGCGCGGCTGGCCGAGCGGTACGACGTGCCGTTCGTGCCGATCGTGCAGGACCTGATGGGCGCGGCGGCCGCGCAGAGCGGGATACGCGGCGGCGGGCCGGCCGGGCGCGCCGCCGGTCTCGTCGAGAAGCACGCGTTGCGGCGGGCCGCGCTGGTCGGGGTGATCCACGAGTCGTTCGTGGCGAAGGTGGCCGCGATGGGGGTGCCGGCCGAGCGGATACGGGTGGTGCCGAACTGGTCGCACGTACGGCGCCCGTCGCGCCCCCGCGAGGAGATGCGGGCCCGGCTGGGCTGGCGCCCCGGGCAGACGGTGCTGCTGCACTCCGGGAACATGGGCCTGAAGCAGGGGCTCGACGTCCTTGTGGAGACGGCCCGTTCGGCACCCGAGACCCGCGTCGTCCTGATGGGCGACGGCAACCAGCGCGACCAGCTTCGGGCGCTCGCGGGCGGCCTGCCCAACCTGGACTTCCTCCCGCCGGCCGCGGACGAGGAGTTCCCCGACGTACTGGCCGCCGCCGACTTCCTCCTGGTCACCCAGCGGGCCTCGGTACGGGACATGAGCCTGCCGTCCAAGCTCACCTCGTACTTCGCGGCCGGACGCCCGGTGATCGCCGCGGTGGCCGCGGACAGCGGTACGGCGGCGGAGGTGCGGCGCTCCGGCGCCGGGGTGGTGGTGGCCCCGGAGTCGCCGCAGGACCTGCTCGGCGCGGTCCTGGCGCTCACCCTCGACGAGCCCCGCGCCGCGCTCCTGGCCGCCGCCGGGCCGGTCTACGTGGACGCGCACCTGTCCCGCGAGGCGGGGCTGAAGCGGATCGACGCGCTGCTCTCGGAGGTACTGGGGGACACGGAGCGGGCGCCGCAGGGGGAGGCGCCGGAGGGCGCCGACGTGGAGGGGGCCGCGCCTGTGGAGGCAGTACCCGCGGAAGACGTAACTGCGGCTGCGCCCGAGCCCGAGCCCGGCGCCGATCCCGCGCCCGCCGTCGCCGTACCGCCGCGCCCGGACGCGCCCCCGAAACCCCCCGCCCCACCGCGCCCGGCGGCCCCGCCCCGCCCCGCCGCCGAACCGCAGACGCAGCAGTCGGCGGAGGAGCGGGCGGCAGAGTGTGCGGACGCCCCGGCAGCGGACCCGGGCGAGGCCCGAACAGACGACGAGGACGCCGACTTAGCGGGCCGGGAGCCGGCGGAAGTGCCCGCCGGGGCGCCCGCTCGGGAAGGCGGGGCCGACGATGAGCGGTGAACTGCTGGACGACGGCGAGGAAGTGGACCTCGTACGGGACCAGGTGCGCCAGATCGTCCGCTACAAGCGGCTGATCGCGGCCGGTCTGGTGGTCGGCGTCGTCGGCGGTGCCTACCTCGCGCTGGGCGGCACGGACACGTACGCCGCGAGCAGTTCGGTGATGGTGCGGGCGGCGACCGCGGACCCCTTCGCCGCCGGCGCGACCCCGGACAAGGGCATCGACATCGGCACCGAGCGCCAGTCCGCGATGAGCACGAGCGTCGCCGAGGCCGCCGCGAAGGCGGTGAAGCAGCCGGTCACCAAGCTCCAGCACTGCCTTCAGGTGACCAACCCGCCCAACACCCTGGTACTGCGCTTCACCTGCACCGCCGCGAACGGCAAGGACGCCGCCGCGTGGGTCAACGCCTTCACCGCGGCCTACCTCGGCAGCCGCGAGTCGGCGACGAAGGCCACCATCGCGAAGATGGTCAAGGGCTACCAGGACCAGCTGGACCCGCTGGTCAAGCAGCGCAACGAACTGCTCGACCAGATCGACGCCACCAAGGACAGCCAGGTCGTCGGCACCCTGGTCTCCGTCCAGACCAACCTGCTCAGCCGGATCACCGAACTCAACGGCGACATCAGCGGGTTGCGGGCGCTGGACACCACCCCGGGCACGGTCATCAAGCCGGGCACGGTGCCCGACGCGCCGACCGGCCCGGGCCTGGGCCTGATGCTGGGCCTGGGTGCCGCGGTCGGGCTCGCGCTCGGCCTGCTCGCCGCGTGGCTGCGGCTGGTCTTCGACCCGCGGCCCCGCTCGGCCGGCGAGGTCACCCGCGCGATGGGCGCGCCGGTGCTCGGCA
The DNA here is from genome assembly GCF_037034245.1 of Streptomyces sp. CA2R106. NCBI lineage: Bacteria > Bacillati > Actinomycetota > Actinomycetes > Kitasatosporales > Streptomycetaceae > Streptomyces > Streptomyces sp. CA2R106. Next base: position 49,005 of record NZ_JBAGKC010000032.1, on the reverse strand, counting down.
CCCTGCCGCACGGCCGCGGCCGCCACGACCTCCAGGCGCCCCAACCCCTGCTGGCGGAAGGCCACATGGCGGGCCGCCTCGCCGAGGAGTACCGGGCGATCGCCTTCCGGCTCAGCCATGACAGGCGGTTCGCCGAACGCCGCCGCCTGCTCGTCGTCGAACCGCGCGGCAGCAGCGACACCGCGGCCGCCGTCGCGGTCAACCTCTCCGCGTCCTTCGCCGAGATGGGCAAGGAGGTGCTGCTCGTCGAGGCCGACCTGCGCACCCCGTCGCTGTCCGCGCGGCTCCGCTCGGCCGAGGGCCACCGCCCCAGCTGGGCCCGCAACGCCAGCCTGGCCGAAGGCGGTTGGCCCGCCGGACTGCAACTCCCGGTGGACACCGGGGGATACGGCTCCTTCGACCTCGTGCCCGGCCGCCGCGTGCCCAACGTGGCCCGCGCGCTCACCTCCGGCCAGGCCGGCCGGCTCTTCGCGGAGGCCGACGACCCCGGCACCGTCGTGGTGGTCCTCGCCCCGCCGCTGCTGTCCTACGCCGACGCGCTCGCGCTGGCCGACCGGGTGGACGGCGTGGTCGTGGTCTGCGACCCGGCCGAGGTGCGCCGCGAAGACCTGGTCCGGGTACGGGAGTTGGTCGACGGAGCCGGCGGGGCCGTGCTCGGCGCCGTACTGCACCGCGCCCCGGCCGCGCCCGGCGGCTCCCGGTTCCTGCCGCGCCTGCTCGGCGGCGGGCGCCGTACCGTCACCGCGGCCGCGCCCGGCCGGACGCACCGCGCGGCCCAGGACGCCCCCACCGCCCCGGAGCACCACCCGGTCCCTTGACCGGCCCCGCCCCGCGGTACGCCGCGGCGTCCGGGGCCGAACCCCCGCAGCGGGCCGCCGCATCGTACGGCGGCCCGTACGACACGACGTACGACACGACGTACGGCAACGCCTACGACAGCGCGTACGACGACCTGTACGGCGGTGACCCGCACGGCGAACTTCCTTACGAGGACGCCGAGTCGGCCGACGGAACCGATCCGTACGGCGACGACCCCTACGGCGAGCACACCGAGGGCTCCGACGCCGACGGCTCCGGCCCCGACGGCTCCGGCCCCGACGGCTCCGGCGGGGGGCGCTCGGTGGCGGCCGTGGCGAGTTCCGTCGCGGACCAGGGCGTCGCCGCGTTCACCAACATCATCGTGCTGGTGGTCGCCGCGCGGCTGTCCACGGCGGCAGGCTTCGCCGTCTTCTCCATGGTCTACATGGTCTTCACGGTGCTGCTCGGCGTGAACGTCTCCTACGTCGGCCAGGCACTGGTGCTGGAGCGCGGCTCGCGCCGGGTGCGGGCCGCCTGCCGCTCCGCCGTGGTGTTCACCGCGGTCGCGTCCGCCGTCCTGGGCTGGGGCATGGCCGGCGCGCTGCTGCTCCTGCCCGGCACCACCGCGCGCGGGCTGGCCGTACTCGGCCTGGTGCTGCCGGTGGTGCTCACCCAGGACGGCATGCGGTACTGCTTCTCGGCGCTGCGGCTGCCCCATCTCGCCCTGGCCGCCGACGTGGTGCGGCTGCTGGTCGCCGTGCCCGCGCTGGCCGTCCAGCCGCAGGGCGCGGGCGCGGTACGGCTGGTGGCCGTCTGGGGGCTGTCCGGGGTGCCCGCGCTGCTGGTCGGCGCGGCGCTGCTGCGGCACCGGCTGCGGGGCGCGCCCGGCGAGGCGCGGCCGCCCGTCGACCTCCGCGCGTACCTGCGGCGCGGCCACCTCGGGCAGCGGTTCGTGGTCGAGTTCGGCGTCGGCAACGCCACCAGCCAGCTCGCCGTGGTGGGCCTCGGGCTGTTCGCGGCGCCGCTCGCGGTGGGAGCGCTGCGCGGTGCGACGACCCTGTTCGGGCCGATGAACGTGCTGTTCAACTCGGCCACCGCGTTCGGGCCGCCGCTGCTGAACCGGGTGCGCGGCACCGACGACAAGGTGCGGGTGACGGCGGTGCTCGCCGTCGTCCTGGCCACCGTCGCCACCGCCTGGACGGTCGTGCTGATGCTGCTGCCCGCGCACGCCGGGCGGGCGCTGCTCGGGGACACCTGGGCGGCGTCGTCCGCGCTGCTGCCCGCCTCCGGCAGCCAGTACGCGTGCATCGCGCTGGGCACCTCCGCGCTGCTGACCCTGCGCGTGCTGCGCCCCCGGGCGACCCTGCCGATCCAGGTGGTCTTCTCCCTGGCGTCGGTCCTCTTCATGCTGGCCGGCTACCGCCTCGACGGTGTCCTCGGCGCCGCCTGGGGCCTGGCGCTCGGCTCCGCCCTCAAGGCGGTGGCGCTGTGGCTGCGGATCGCGGCGGAGCGCCGCGCGGTGAACGCGACGCCGTCGCCGGCGAGTTGAACGCGGCCCCTGCCCGCGAACCGCTCGGCGTCGGCCACTCTGCGGAAGAGCGCGGAGGTCGTCGCGGCGGCCTCCGGCGGCCACGAGCGGTTCCCCGCGACCTCGGCGCGGGCCGCTCCGTCGACTCCACGCGGGAAACTCCGAGGACACCGTCCACGTCGCCCTCGACTCCCCCCACCCCCTCGCCGAAGCCCGCGCCGCCTGGCGGACCCCGGCGCACTTCCGCTATCCGCCGAATGCTGGCTGAGACCAGCGGGGCCGGGCAACCCGGAGGGTGCCCGACCGCGGCGCCCCTGACCGCAGGCCCGGCCGGGGGCGCACTGGCCTTCGGTGTTCGGTGTCAGCTGGTCAGCAGGCCGTATACCGCGTCGCTCACCTCGGGCAGCTCGCCGGGGTGGGCCCACTGATGGGCGTCGTGCTCGGTGAGGACCACGGGTTCGGTCTTCACCACGGTGACGGTGAAGTTGAACTGGCGGGTGGTGCCGCCGCGGCTGTTCTGGTAATCGAAGTGGCCGATGTATCCCGTGACTTGATTGATGATCAGGCCGACCTCCTCTGCGGTCTCCCGGAAGAGGGCGTCCAGGATCGTCTCCCCGGCCTCTACCGTGCCGGAGGGGACCTCCCACATCCCGCCCATGTAGTCGTCGGGGTTGCGACGGACGAGCAGGGTGCGGCCGTCGTGGTTGATCACGGCGCCGGCGACGAAGCGGGTGATTCCAGCGGCTTCGGCGTCGGCCGCCAGGCCGGCCACGAACTCGGGGGAGGCGACGGTCATTGCAGCTCCTTGTGACGGTCGCTGACCTTGATGGCCACGCGGACGTACTGCTCGGCCAGTTCGAGATCCTGCTCACGATGCCAGACGGGGAGCTTGAACGTGTGGGCGTGGGCGTGCTCAGCGACAGGGAAGTCCCCGCTCCTGTACCGGCGGTGGGAGCACGGGTGGTCCGGGAACAGCAGGGTGGGCGGCTGGAGAGGCTTCGGGTCGACTCCGTGGAGGTCGTCGGCTGCGACCTGGCGTCCTCGGCCAGCGGTAGTTCGGTTGCTCAGGCGCCGAGGGTGGGGAAGTGGTCGGCCTTGACGGCGTTCACGAAGTGCGGCCCCTGGCTTCTCATGGGTGCGGCCCCTCACTCGTCGGGGGAGCGAGGGGCCGCAGGGGGCGCTACGGGAGGAGGAGGTTGCGCTGGCCGGCGCGCACACTCGCGGTGAAGAGTTCGTAGTCCTTCTCGGAGATGATCAGCACCTTGGCGTCGGGGTCGCCGACGTCCACGGAGTCGCGGAGGGCGACCACCCCGTCCACGAAGGCGACTTCCAGGCAGTTGTTGCCGGCATCGGACATCTCACTCTTGGCCCAGGTGGCGTTGGTGAGATCGACCTGCTTGTTCATATGCGGCGCTCCTTGATCGGCTCGTGGGCGGCGCGGAACGTACGGTGGCCGGGGGCTGGTCAGGCGCCGAGGGTGGGGAAGTGGTCGGCCTTGACGGCGTTCACGAAGTGCTGCCACTGGGAGGGCTCGAAGGTGAGGGCTGGTCCGGTGATGTCCTTGGAGTCGCGGCAACTGACCGTCTCGCGGTGGAGGCGCGTCTCGACGCAGCCGCCGTTCTGGCCGCTGTAGCTGCTCTTGAACCAGTTCTCACGCATCTGAGTAGATCTCTTTCTACTGGCGAAGCTGCTTCGCAACTTCCCCTATGAAGGACTGTGAATCAATGGGGCTCAGCGCTGCGGCGCGCAACCGGTCAAAGACGTCTCCGTAGTAGCCAGTGTCCGATGGGGTTTCCAAGTAGGACGGCGCCGTGTGGTTCTCCAGAACTACCACTTCCATCTTCGACGGCTCGGGGAAGCGGTAGATGGCAAAGGGGTACGGCCCACCCGGGTAAGCCCCTGCGGCAAAGGGTAGTACCTGCAACGTCAGGTTCGGAAGCTCGGTCAAGGCCACGAGGTGGCTGAGCTGGTCATGCAGGACCGCCGGTCCGCCGTTCTGCTGCCGGAGGGCACCCTCGCCTAGGATGATCCATGCCTTCAGCGGCGCTTCGCTACGGGTGAGGGCCGTCTGCCGTTCCATGCGGACCCTCACCCGGGCCTGCCACTCCTCGCTCAGGGGCCCGGGTTCGCCGCCCCCGATCACTGCTTCCGCGTACGCCTCCGTTTGAAGCAGGCCGTGCACGATTCCCGGCTCGAAAGCCCTCAGGTGGGTCACGTCCTCCTCGAGGCCGACCAAGTCGAGGAAGTCATCCGGGAGTTGGTCCTCCAGCGAACGCCACCAGCGGCGCTTGCGGCTCTCCCGGGCGAGAAGGAGCCAGCCTTCCCGTTCCTTGGGGTCGGTGATGCCGTACAGGTCGAGCAGGAGGCGCAGGTCGACCTGGCGGATGCCGGACTCCCCCTTCTCGATCCGGAAGATCTTCGACAGGTCGCAGGCCAACTCCCGTGCCGCGTCCTCCTGTTCCAGCCCCGTGTCCAGCCGCAGCCGCCGGAGGTTCGCCGCCAGCACGCGCCTGCGCACCGTCGGGCGCTGCACTACCGCCATGTCCGCTCCAAGAGTTGTGCGTGAGTGAATATGCCAATCAAGCGACCAGATGCCCAATCAAGTTGCATAGCTTGCAACTTGCGTCCCCTCGGGTCCATGCTATCGGCAACGGGGCCGCCACTCACGGTGTTGCACCGGTTACGCACATATGTGCAGGGAGGGTGATCATGGGGCCGACCGGACGCCGCTTCGACAGGCTGGACCTGGTGTGTGGGCCCTTGGCGGTGGGGCGGGCGCGGGAGCACGTGAGAGGGGTTCTCGCGGAGTGGGCGGCGCCCGAGACGCTGGCGTACGACGCGGTGACCGTGGTCGTGGAGCTCGCCGGGAACGCCGTACGGCACGCCGGGGGCCGGTGCGCGCTGAGCATGTGGGTCACGAACACGCGGCTGCACCTCGGCCTGTGGGACCAGAGCCCCGCACGCCCGGTGCTGCGGCCGATCTCGTACGACGCCGAGTGCGGGCGCGGGCTCCGACTCGTGGCCGGGCTCTCGGAAGGGCAGTGGGGCACCGCGTTGACCAGGCCCGAAGGGAAGGTCGTCTGGGCCGCGCTGCCGCTCCCCGCCGAGTACCGCCGGCGTATCGCGCGGGTCGGCTCGTCACCGGGGCAGACCCACCGCCGCCCTCACCGTCACGCACCACACCAACGAAAAGGAGCAACGGTATGAATGGCGGCGGCGCGGGCAAGGACGCGGTCGACGGGGAGGGGCTGTCGGCGCGGGCGCTGTACGCCGGCGAACTGGCCTTCCGTCGGCGGCAGTCGGGCATGACGTTGGTGCAGCTGGCGGAGAAGTGCTGTTTCGAGCAGTCGTACCTGCACCGGCTGGAGCACGGCGAGCGGCTGGGGACGGTGGAGACGGCGGCCGCGCTGGACCGGGTGTACGGGACCGGCGACCTGCTGGTGAAGCTGTGGCACCTGGCGAAACGGGAGACGAAGGACCGGCTGCTGCTGGGGCTCGCGCCGTTGGAGGTCGACGCGGTGAGTATCCAGGAGTACGCGGTCGGCGCGGTGCCGGACCTGCTCCAGACCCGGGCGTACGCGCAGGAGCAGTTGCAGTTGGCGCGCCTCGGCACGGCGCAGGTGGCGGCACAGGTCGCGGCGCGGCTCGACCGGCAGGAGCGGCTGGCCCGTCAGGACCCGGTGCACTACCGCGTGCTGATCGACGAGGCGGTGCTGCGGCGCAAGGCGCGGGACGCGCAGACGTGGACCGCGCAGTTGGAGCGGCTGATCGAGGCGGCCCAGCAGCCGGACGTCGCCCTGCACGTGGTGCCGTTCGGGGCCGGGCCGCACCACATCCGCAGCTCGCTGGAGCTGGTGTACTTCCGTGACGGGCGCACCGTGGCCTACACGCAGGGCAGTTGGAGCGGTCATCTCACCGAGGACCCGGAGGAGGTCGAGCCGCTGCGCCTCGCGTACGACGTGCTGCGCGACACCTCGCTGGCCCCGGCGGAGTCGTTGGTCTTCCTGCGCGCCCTGCTGGACGAGCACACCGGGTCGCCGGAGGACGTGCAGCCCTGAGCGGCAGCTGCCCCCTTCCGCTGGCCGCTAGGCCGTGTCTGACAAATCCCGCCTGGCTGACGGGGTCTGGCACGCACGCTCGCTGCGTTGTCGGTCGTCGGCGCAGCCCGCTGCGCCCTCCTCCCTCCGCCTTGCGATCGCACGCACCAGACCCCGTCAGCCCCCGCCCTTCGGGCGGGACGACGCTATTTGTCAGACACGACCTAGCGCAGCGCCCGCCGTGGGTCCCTGCTGGTCGTCGCGACCAGCGCCACGCACAGCAGGAGGATGCCGATGCGGCCGGCGGCCTGGAGGAGGGGGCCGCGCAGGAGGATGAAGGAGTAGCCCGCGGCGAGGGGGGTGACCACGGCCGCGAGGGTGCCCGGGCGGGGGGACTCCAGGGTGCGGCGGGCGTAGCGCAGGTCGGCGCGGGAGGACGCGTACCCGATCAGGAGGAATCCCGCGGTCATGCCCAACGGGCCGAAGTCCAACCAGAGTTCGGCCCACAACGGGGAGGAGAGGTTGGTGTTGGTCATGCCCATCCAGCGGCCGACCACCACCCCGGAGTCCAGCGGCTTGCCGTGCCAGACCGAGCGCGGCACGAAGAAGAAGACGTCGGCGGCGAGGTGGCGTCCGTGCGTGTGCCCGGCGCCGGACTCCACGTAGCTGAGGGTGTTGGCGAACATGCCGACCTGGTCGTAGTCCTTGATGGTCAGCGGGTCGAGCACGGACGTGGACTGCACCGGGTGGTAGCCGCCCGCGTCGTAGCGGAAGCGGTCGAGGAACGGGAAGAGCAGCAGCGCCGCGACCACCCCGCCGACCAGCGCCGTACGGTACACCGCCGGGCTGCGCGGGAAGACGGTGAACAGGATCGCGAAGACCACCGTCAGGAACCAGTAACGCGGGTTGGAGATAGGGTTGTTGACGATGACGTTGATGACGGCCAGGCCGCACAGGGCGACCAGCGCGGGCAGGTTGCGCCGGGCCCGCTGGGAGGTGGCCATCCAGCGGATCAGGACCAGCAGTGCCAGCAGCGCCGGCACCGTGCCGAAGCCGCGGATGAACGCCGAGCCGACATGGCTCTCACCGCTCGACCCGGTCAGCCCGCTGGCCTGCACGGTCTCGCTGATGTCCTGGCGGCTGGTGAAGAACACCGCGGGGCCGCCGAGCTTGGCGATGCACAGGGCGCTGCCGGCGTACGCCAGCAGCACCAGCAGCCACAGCCGGCGCCGGGCCACCTGTGCCGGGGGGCGGGGCGGCCGGGGGGAGTCGCGCGGCGGCTGGAGCCGTGCCGCGAACGCGCCCACGTCGTAGGCGACGCAGCCCAGCAGGGTGAGCGAGATCGCCAGCACCGTGTCGGAACGGGGCCCGACCACCGGGGTCGGCACCTGCCCGATCACTTCCTGGGCGAGCGGGGCCACGCCCATCGCCACGTAGCAGAAGAGCCAGAACGCGCCCTGGAGCAGGCGCCGCCGCCGGCCCAGCGCCATCGCGCACAGCCGCGCACCCGCGTAGCAGGTCAGGGCCAGTTGCAGCCAGAAGCCCGCGTCCCGCTGGCCCGGACCCGGCTGGATCAGGACGTATCCGGGCAGGAGGGCGACCAGCGCGACCACCAGCGGTACGGCCAACGCCCGCGACAGTACGGCCCGAGACGACGCGGCTCGGGACGACGCGGCCCGAGACGACGCGGCCCGGGAAGAGGCGACCCGGGACGACGCGGCCGGTGCGGAAGCCGCCCGCGGCGCCCCCCGTGATGGCTCCGCCCCTAACGATGCCGCGCGGAACGATGCCGCGCCGGACCGTACGCCCTGCGGAACCTGCGACACGTCGCCCGCCATGGCCCCCTCCCCCTCCCTGCCGCGAGTCTAGGCGGCAGGCCGCGGGCGAGGGGCCCGGTCGGCCCACTCCGGCCCGCCGCCGCCCCGGATCAGGCCCCGTCGAACGCCGCCTGGAGCGTCGCGATGTCCAGCTTGCGCATCTTCATCATCGCCGCCATCGCCCGGTCGGCCTTCGCCCGGTCGGAGGCGGTGAGCAGGGTCGGCATGATGTTCGGCACGACCTGCCAGGACACGCCGAACCGGTCCTTGAGCCAGCCGCACTGCCCCTCCTCCCCACCGCCCGAGGTCAGCCGCGACCAGTAGTAGTCCACCTCGGCCTGGTCGGCGCAGTCGATCTGGAAGGAGACCGCCTCGGTGAAGGGGAACTGCGGCCCGCCGTTGAGCCCCAGGAACCGCTGCCCGTTGAGCGTGAACTCCACCGTGAGCACCGTGCCCTCCTCGCCGGGGCTGGCGTCGGTGTGCCGCAGCGTGCTGCCGCGCGAGGAGTCCTCGAACACCGACAGGTAGAAGTCCGCGGCCTCCTCCGCCCTGCCGTCGAACCACAAGCACGTCGTGAGCCGTCCGCTCGTCATCGCGTCCTCCGTTGCCGTACGGGACCCGGCGCGGCGACCTCCGCCGCGCCCCTTCACCGTTTAAGACACCCCCCGCCCGCAAAAGTCATCGTGCCCGCCCCCGATCAACCCTTCCGGGGGAAGACCCCGAATTTGTTCATACCGGTACGAAACGATCCGGCCGGGCGCGAGGCCCCGGGCGGCCGTGGATGAACCGGTGTGACGGGGGTGCGACAGGGGTGCGAAATGCGGGGCGCGGTTTTTCCGGGGTGTTGACGAAAAAATCGGCGACTCCACATCCTGGCGGCACGCCCCGGGCGCGGCCGGCGCCATCCGCGTCCCGGCGCCTCCTGTCATGCCCCCGAACCCGCCAACCCCCCACCGCTCAAGGGAGTCCACCGCATGAGCAGAACGCGTCCCCCCGCCGCGCGGACGTCCGCGCGGCCGTCCCTGCCGTACCGGCTGCGCCGCGCCCTCCTCGCGTGTTGCGCCGGCCTCGCCCTCGTCCTGGGCGCCCTGGCCGCCTCCCCCGTGCCCGCGCAGGCCGCCGGCTCCCGCCCGTGCGACATCTACGCCGCCGCGGGCACCCCCTGCGTGGCCGCGCACAGCACGGTGCGCGCGCTGTACTCCGGCTACGGCGGCAGCCTCTACCAGGTCACCCGCGCCTCCGACGGCGCCACCCGCGACATCGGGGTGCTGACCACCGGCGGATACGCCGACGCCGCCGCGCAGGACGCGTTCTGCGCGGCCACCTCCTGCGCGATCACGAAGATCTACGACCAGTCGCCGCGCCACAACGACCTCACCGTGGAGGGCGCGGGCACCCAGGGCCTGGCCGACCACGGCGCCCCGGCGAGCGCCCTGCCGGTGACCGTCGGCGGCCACCGCGCCTACGGCGTCCTGGTCACCCCCGGCACCGGCTACCGCCACACCGACGCCGCAGGCGTCGCCGTGAACGGCCAGGCCGAGTCGATGTACATGGTGGCCAGCGGCACCCACGTCAACGGCGGCTGCTGCTTCGACTACGGCAACGCCGAGCACACCGTCGACGACACCGGCAACGGCCACATGGACGCGGTCTACATCGGCGACCGCTGCCATGACGCGCCCTGCACCGGCAGCGGCCCGTGGGTCGCGGCGGACCTGGAGAACGGCCTCTACCAGGGCAGCGGCAACAACCCGGCCAACCTCGGCAACAGCAGTCCGTTCGTCACCGCGCTGCTGAAGAACGACGGCCAGACCACGTTCGCCCTCAAAGGCGGCAACTCCCAGTCAGGGGCCCTGTCCACCTGGTGGCACGGCGCGCTGCCCAGCGGCGGCTACACCCCGATGCAGCAGGAGGGCTCCATCGTCCTGGGCACCGGCGGCGACAACAGCAACCGCGCCGTCGGCTCCTTCTTCGAGGGCGTGATGACCTCCGGCTTCGCCACCGACGCCGCCGACAACGCCGTCCAGGCCGACATCGTGGCGGCCGGCTACACCGGCGACCCCGCCGGCAACCAGGGCACCACCATCACCGGCCCCGGCAGCAAGTGCGTCGACGTGGCCGGCGACGACGTCGGTGTCGACCACGCGGCCGTCCAGCTGTGGGACTGCCAGTCCTACGCGGTCGACCAGCACTGGGTGCACAATCCCGACAACTCCCTGGAGACGCTGGGCCGTTGCCTGGACATCGCCGGGAACGGCACCGCCGACGGCACCAAGGTGCAGCTGTGGGACTGCAACGGCGTCGGCGGCCAGGTCTGGGTGCAGCAGTCCGACGGGTCGCTGCTCAACCCGCAGTCCGGCCGCTGCCTGGACTCGCCCAGCGGCGCCACCGCCAACGGCACCCGGCTCCAGATCTGGGACTGCAACGGCGCCAACGCGCAGAAGTTCCACCTGAACTGACCCGGTCCGGGCCGGGCGCGGCCGCCGGCGGCTCACCGTGCCGTCGCGGCCGCGCCCACCGCCCTGCGCCGCTCCGCCCGCAGCACCGGCTTGTCGTGCGCCACCCGGCTGCCGGCCCCCGCGCCGCGCCCGCCCTTCGCACCGGGATGCGCCTTCCCGGCCGCGTGCCGCGGCGCCACGTCCTGCGGGAAGATCAGCTGCTGGCTCTGCCACGCCAGCGCCGCGGGCATCTCACTGGTCCACGTGCTGAAGTTGTGCACGCCGTGGGCGGGGAAGATCGACGCGGTCCGCATCGGCGCCTTCGCCAGCCGCAGGAACTCCCGCGCCTTCGGGTAGATGTTCTCGTCCCCGTGCCGGCTCGCGGCGACCAGCACCGACACCTGCGGGATCGGCAGGTGCCGCAACCGCCAGTACAGGTCGTGGGAGTCGATCCGCTTCTGCCGGGAGACGCCGCTGCCGAACAGGTTGCCGGTGGTGATGTCCTGATGGATGGTGAAGTCCGGGGACAGCGCCGCCGCCGAGGTGAAGACCCCCGGGTCGCGCATCGCCAGTTGCAGCGCGCAGGTGCCGCCGGAGGAGTAGCCCAGCGCGCCCCACGCGGTGGCGCTGTGGCCCACCCGGTAGGTGGCCTTGAGGGCGTCGGGCAGGTCCTTCGCCAGGAACGTCTCGGTCTGCGGCCCGCCGGGCACGTTGACGCACTCGGTGTCGCGCGGCGGCGCGATCGTCGGGCGGATCTCCACGATGACCGTCGGCTGCATCCGGCCCTGCCTCATCAGCTGCTGGGAGATCTGCCACACCCGCAGCCCCTGCGCGAGGTTGTAGATGCTGCCCGGATAGCCGCTCATCGCCAGGACCACCGGGAAGCGCTGGCGGGCGTACGCCTTCTGGAAGTACTCCGGCGGCAGGTAGACGAACGCCGGGTCGATCACCCCGGTGCGCCGCCCTATCACCCGCACCGACTCCACCCGGCCGTTGCGTGACGCCGGCGCGCTCGGGATGCCGCTGACCCCCTTGAGCAGCGAGGTCGCCCCCGGCTCGATCAACGCGGTCCTCGTGGTCAGGGCGGTGCCCGACGCGTTCGGGCCGATCGCGACCGGCGCGGTCTTCCCGGTGCCGAACAGGTCGCTCCAGGAACCGTAGAACTGGTAGTCGGCGTTGACGGCCGCGAGCAGCGCGGTGACCGTCACGAGCTGGGTCACCCCGATCACCGCCAGCCGCGCGGCCACCCACCCCCAGCCGGTACGGGCCAGCCGCGGCCACGTCCACACCGTGAGCACCACGCACGCCGCGGCCACCCCGGCCAGGACATACGCCGTCGACCAGCTGGTGAGGTTCACGCCGCGCCCCCTTTCCCTTCCGTTTCCGTACCGTCCACAGGGCTAGAGGGACACGGGGCGCGGTGCGTTCCGTGCGAAGGGTGTGACGATGCGGCAAAGTCCGGAACCGTCCCCGGAAAGCCGGGTTGCGCCGATGCGGGCACCCGCGGCGGCGCCCGCCGCTAGGCTGGGGCGGCCGTGCCGGGGGACACGGGGCCGGGGCGGCGCCCGGCGGCGGAAGGGCGCCGCGACGCAGCTCAGGGGGAGGCGGTTTTCGCACGTGAGAGTCCTGCATGTGGTCACCCTGCACACGCCCACCAACGACTTCGGCGGCCCGACCCGGGTCGCCCTCAACCTGTCGCGGGGCCTGCGGGCCAAGGGCGTGGACGCCCGGATCGCCACCCTCGGCGACGGCTTCACCGGGCCGCTGCCGACCGAACTGGAAGGCGTGCCGTCCTTTGTCCACCAGGCCCGGCACGTGCTGCCCGCGTTCGAGGTCAGCGGCATCACCTCGCCCGGGCTGCTGGCCCGGGCGCGCCGGATGGCCGCCGGCGCGGACGTGGTGCACGTCCACCTGATGCGCGACCTGATCACCCTGCCGTTCGCGCTGGTGGCGCTCGCCGCCGGGGTTCCGCTGGTGGTGCAGACCCACGGCATGATCGACCCGACGCAGAAGGCCGTCGCCAAAGCCGTCGACCTGCTCGGCCTCAAACGGGTGCTGCGCCGGGCCGACGCCATCCTGCACCTGACCGCGGCCGAACGCGACGGCGTCCAGGCGGTCGTACCCGACACCCCCCTGACCACCTTCCACCGCCTGGTCAACGGCGTCGCCCGCCAGGAGCGCCGGCCGCCGCGCACCGGTGACCGCCCGCCGACGATCCTCTACGCCGCGCGCGTCCAGAAACGCAAGCGCCCCGAGGACTTCGTCGCCGCGATGCCCGCGGTGCTCGCCGTCCACCCCGGTGCCCGCTTCGTGCTGGCCGGGCCCGACACCGGCGCGCTCACCGGGCCGTTGCGCGCGCTCGCCACTGAACTCGGCGTCGCCCACGCCCTTCAGACCCCCGGCCCGCTCGGCCACGACGAGGTACTGGCCCGGCTGCGCACCGCCGATGTGTACGTCCTGCCGTCCGTGGTCGAGCCGTTCGCCGTCTCGCTGCTGGAGGCGATGTCCGTCGGCGTCCCCGTCGTCGCCGCCGCGACCGGCGGCCTCTCCCCGGACATCGAGGCGGCCGGCGCCGGCGTCATCACCCCCAGCCGGCCCGACGCCGACAACGGCCCCCTGGTGGCCGCGGCGATCCTCGAACTGCTCGACCCCGACACCAACGCCCGTACGTCCGAGGCGGCTTGGCGGCTGGTCGAGGACCGCTTCTCGATCGGCGCGGTGGTCGAGGACCTCCTCGCGGTCTACTCCCGGGTGTCGGCCGCGCCGAACTCCGCCCGCAGGCGCGGGATGTAGTCGGCGAGCGCCGGAGCCCAGCAGCCGTAGTCGTGCCCGCCGTCGCAACCGGGCGCCAGCGACGCCCCGTTGCCGTAGTCGTCGAGGCGGGCGGGAATGCCGAGGCGGTCCAGCCGGGCCTTGACGTGCCGGGCCGCGACCCGCGTGAACGCGTCCACCGGCAGGCTGCTGCCGGTGTACAGGGCGACGTCGGTGCCCGCCAGCCTCGCGAGGTCGGCCGGTGCGGCCGGGTCGTCCACGCTGCCCGCGCCGCCGTGCAGGAAGTACGTCACCGGCCAGCGCCGGGCGGGGGCGGCGGCGTAGTCCGCGGGCAGGAAGATCCGTATCCGGTGCGGGCCGGACACCTGCGGGGTGGTCACGGTGAGCGTGAAGTCGGTGGGGGAGTGCGCGACGGGGGCGCCGACGAGGGTCAGGCCGAAGCCGCTGGTGAACGGGGGAAGTTCGGTGGCGGCGGTGGCCGCTCGGGCGGCGGGTGCCAGGGCGAGCAGGGGCAGTACGGCAAGGGCGGCGGCCGCCAGAGCTGTTCTGACCGTTCGGACCGTTCGGACCCGTCGGACCCTTCGGACCGCTGACCGCCGGGTCGGGCCGGTGAGCGTCACGCCGAGGACGGCCAGGTGCGCGTACGTCGGTGACTTCATGGGGGCTCCGTAAGTCGTCGGACGGCCGAAGGAGGGCCGGGGTGCCGTCACAGGCTCGCCTCGGGCGCGGCCGGGGGGACAGGCCAGCACGGCGGCCATATCTGGCGGGTGACCGTTCCACCGTCCTGACCTGTGGAAAGGCGTGACGCACGGTGGAGGTACGGCAGTTGGCGCGGCCTTGTCTCCCGCGTTCCCGCGGATGGCGATGAGTTCCGTGCGCGGCGGGAGTCTGACGTGGTGACAGCACCGGACACCCACGGAGGACCGTATGACGACCCCGCCCGCCGACCCCGCCCGCCCGCCGATCGTGGACATGGCCACCTGGCAGGCCGCCCGCGACGAACTGCTGGTCCGGGAGAAGGCCCACACCCGGGAGGGCGACGCGATCGCCGCCGCGCGCCGCCGCCTGCCGATGGCCGAGTTCGACGGCACCGTGGAGGTCGTCGGCCCGAACGGCCCGGTCCCCTTCCTCGACCTCTTCCAGGGCCGCGACGAACTCCTCGTCTACAAGCACATGTGGTGGGACGGCGCGCCCCACCAGGGCCAGTGCGAGGGCTGCACCGTCACCGCCTGGCACATGAAGGACGCCGTGTACCTCAACAGCCGCGGGGTGTCGTTCGCGATCCTGACCCCGGGCCGCTGGGAGGAGGTCGCCGCCTTCACCGACTTCATGGGCTACACCCAGCCCTGGTACTCCGTGCGCGGCCTGGAGGAGCCGGTCGGCGGCGAGATGGGCCACCTCACCAGCTATCTGCGCGACGGCGACCGTACGTTCCTCACCTACTCCACCACCGGCCGCGGCACCGAGGCGGCCAGCGGGTCCTTCGCCCTGCTCGACATGACCCCCTACGGCCGCGGCGAGGCGTGGCAGGACGTCCCCGAGGGGTGGCCCGAGGGCAAGGGCCCCTGCTGGTACTGGCGTTCGGACGCGGACGGCAACGCCACCTGGGGCCCTACCGGCCGTCCCGTCCCCCAGTGGACGCGCCCCGGCGCCACCCCCGAGACCACCCTCGGCCGCCAGGGCACCCACCACTGACACCCCGGCCGGCCGGCGGGACCCCCGCCGACCGGCCGTCAACCGTACGGCATCGTCAACCCGTTGCCGGGACCACCACCCAGTCCGTGGACGTGGCGTGGTCGTCGTCGCCCTTGAAGTCCACCGTGTAGAGGGTGTCGCCGGGGCCGGGCACGTCGTCGAAGGCGAACGTACCGTCCGCGCCGACCCGGAGCGTCGGCAGCGAGGGCGCGCCGCCCTTCGTACGGCGCTGCACGCGCACCACTGTGCCGGCGGGCAGCGCGGTGCCGGTCGTGGTGAGCGTCCCGGCGATGTGCACGCTGCCGCCGGTAGCCGAGGTCGGCGCGGCCAGCGTCAAGGAGGTTGGCGCCTTGTCGACGGTGACCGTCGTAGTGGCGTCGTCGGCCGGGTCGTGCTCGGCGTCGCCCGCGTACGACACGGTGTACGTCGCGGTCCCCGCGTCCGGCGGGGTGTCCTCGAAGGTGAACGAACCGTCGGCGGCCGCCGTGACCGGATCGAGCGGGTGGCTGCCGGAGGCGTCCGTACGGACCGCCGTCAGGCGCGCGGCAGGCCCGGACGCCGGCCCGTCCAGCGCGATCGCGTGCCGCTCAGCTCCACTGGCTGCCCGGCGTACGGAGTCCCGGGCCGGAGGGTCAACGGCCCCTGGAAGGCCGCGTGGTAGCGGGAACCCGGGTTGCTGATGATGTGCAGCCAGTACGCGTCACCGGCCGAGTCGCCGGTGACGGCGAAGAGCTTCGACGCGTCCGACGACCAGGCGAGGCCGCGCGAGGCGATACGGTCGCCGCCGTCGGAGTCGTCCTGGAAGACGAAGCTGCGGGGGGTGTCGCCGTGCGTCGGGTCGGCGTCCTGCACCAGCAGATCGGCGTCGTCGCCGGACGCGGCCATGCCCCGCGCCACGAGCGAGCCGTCCGGGCTGAACGCCACCGCGGTCGCGGAGGCGCCCGCCGGGGGCGCGCTCCATCCGGCGGCGTCCGACATGTCCGCGCCGTTGAGCAGCCGGAACCCGTCGGCGCCGTCCGCCAGCCCCACCAGCGAGGCGTCCGCGCTGAGCGAGGCGTCCTGCGCGACCGGGATGGTGGGCATGGTGCTCTTGGACCACTGCCGGCCCGCAAGTGCGAGTAGGACACGGTGGGCAGTTTGATCGAGACGTCCGACGGTTCGCCGGCCTGCGCGGCCGGTGACAGCGCGACGGAGAGCGCGGTCCCGCGAAGTCCCCCCTTGGACGCAGCGGGCCGGCCTGCTCGTGGACCGGCCGGCCCGCCGTGCCGTGGTGGACCGTCAGGAAGCCGTGCAGGTCAGCGCCGGTACGGTGAACGCACCGGCCGAGGTGCCCTGGACGCCGAACGTGGTGGAGCCCGAGCCCGCGACGGCGGCGTTGTAGGAGAGGCTCTTCGCCGTCACCGCGCTGCCGGTCTGGCTGACGTCGGCGCTCCAGGCGCTGGTCTCCTTCTCGCTGCCCGGCCAGGACCACGTGACGGTCCAGCCGTTGACGGCGGTGCTGCCCGCGGTGACCGTGACGGTGGCGGTGAAGCCGGTGTCCCACTGGTTGTCCACGTGCAGGACCGCCGTGCAGCTGCTGCCGCCCGTACTGCCGCCCGTTCCGCCCGTACTGCCGCCGCTGGACGTACCCGATGACGTGCCGCTCGACGTGCCGGACGACGTACCGCCCGTGGACGTGGTGCCGTCGAAGCCGGGGGCCTTGATACTGGCGAGGTAGCCGTCCTTGACGGTGTCGACGGTCTGCCAGTCGTCCTTGAGGATGCCGCCGGTGTCACCGGAGTCCGGGTTCCACGACCAGAACGTCCAGTTGAAGCTGTCCCCGCCGTAGGTCGCGGTGGGGCGCATGTAGTCCACGAGGGCCTTGAGCCAGGTCTGGTCGGTCGTGGACTGCAAGGTGGTGCCGAACTCGCCCACCCAGACGGGCGCGAGGTTCTGCTTGAAGATGTAGCCCCAGTACTTGTCCCAGATGCCGGGCATGTTCGCCGGGAACGACGGGTCGTTGAACCAGCTCTGCTGGGCGACGCTGGTGGCGTAGTCGTGCGCGGAGTACACCACGCGGTTGGCGACGGAGAGTTGCACCGGGTACTGCCCGACGCCCATCAGGTTGCCGCCCCACCAGCCGGAGGTGCCGTTGTAGGTCTGGATGCCCTCCACGAAGATCAGCAGATCCGGGTTGACGCCGAGCACCGCGTCGCCCGCCCGCTCGGCGGCCAGCCGCCAGTCGATCGTGGTGTCGCCGCAGCCCCAGCAGGCCGGGTCGTGCGGCTCGTTGTGCAGGTCGATGCCGACCACGGCCGGGTTGCCGGCGTAACGCGTGGCCAGCGCCTTGAGGTCGGTGATCCATGTCGACTCCGGGACGGAGCTGGTGTACCACAGCGCGCTCTGCCCGCTGGCGTCCGGCCGGTGCCGGTCGAGGATGATCCGCAGGCCGATCGAGCCCGCGTAGTCCACGATCTTGTCCATCACCTGAAGGGACGTCAGTCCTTCCAGGTCCTCGTTCATGTTGTAGAAGTTGATGCTGTCGGGCATCGTGCCGGGCTTGAAGATGTCGTCGCTGTAGGGCAGCCGGATGGTGTTGTAGCCCAGCGACTTCATCTGGTCCATCATCGATTTGTAGTCACGCGCCCAGAGGCCGTGCGGCACGTGGTTGTCGGTCTCGAAGCCGAACCAGTTGACGCCCGCGATGCGCACCGGCTGGCCGGCCGCGTCCAGGATCTGCCGTCCGCTGGTGTGCCAGTAACCGGTCCCGGCGGCCGGAGCGGCGGTGGCGGCGGTGGCGGCCGGTGGGGCGGCGGCGCGGGCCGGCGACTGCCCGGCCAGCGCGAACAGGGACATCAGGGCCATCAGGGCCGCGGCCACGAGGGCGGTCAGGGGCACCCGCCATGCGCGGGACGCTCTCGGGGGGCCGGCGAAGCCCGGAGTGGTGACCATGGGGCGATTCCTCTCGGTGGGGGGAACGGAACGCTGCCGGTCGGAGATGTGCGCGGGGGACGCGTATGGGAGCGCTCCCACGTGCACTTCGCATAAAAGCGACGTTCCGTGCGCGCAGTCAAGAGGGCGGCCGGGGTTCAACAAGTGAAGCAGTCAACGCCGTTGGGAGAGGGGCTACTTCACGTCACTGGATGCGCGGGGTGTGGTCGGCCCGCGCGCGTACGCCCGCTGCCCCGCCACCTCGAACGGGTGACGGGGCAGCGGTCCGGGTGCCGCGTGCGGTGTGCGGCGGCGGACGTCAGTCGGCGCAGGTGAGCTGGGCCAGCCCCCAGTCCGCGTGGTCGTAGTTCTTGCCGTCGCCGCCGTCACCGACGGCCAGGCTCAGGGTGTGCACCCCGGTGGTGTCGACGGACAGGTCCACCGCGCTCTGTCCGCCGCGGATCACGTCGGTGGCGGCGAGCTGCCGCCCGTCGTCGCCGAGCACGGTGAAGGTGACGCTGCCCTGCCCGCCGGTCTCGTCGTCGACCCCGACATGGGCCTCGAAGCGGGTGCAGCGGCCCTGGAGGTCGATCTGCACCTGGGCCGGGGCGTTCATGCCCAGGCCCTTGGCGTACACGGTGCCGTCGATGGTCAGCGGGTTCCCGTCCTGCCCGCCCGCCTCGCCGTTGGACTGGTCGCGCTCGACCGGCCCGTAGCCGTTGGTCTCGGAGAGGAACGGCTGGTCGCTGGCGTAGACCGTGCCGTGCAGAGGTACGGAGACCTGCACGACCTCCTCGACGTGGATGGGCGGGGCGTTGCCGCCGGCCGGGTCGGCGTAGGTGGCCACCACGGGCACATCGACCTCGCCGCCCGGCTGGTCCTTGCCGACCGTCACGGTCCAGTGGCCGGCGAGCGGCTTGCCCGCCGGCAGCGAACCGGCCGCCACCGCCGGTCCGTTGGCGCTCCAGCCGGCGGGGAGCCGGTCGCGGTCCACGGCCAGCCGCACCTGCCGCAGGGCCGTTCCCTGGGGCAGTTCGAACGTCGCGTCGATCCCGACCGTGGTGCCGGCGCCCGCGGTCACGGCCGAGGGGGTCGGCGCCAGCGTCGTGGCCGGCGCGGTGATCACCGGGTTCTCGCAGTCGGTGCGGCCCTTGGCGGCGGGGCAGGCCAGGGCGACGAAACCGCCGTTGGCGGCGGCCGGCACCGTCAGCGTGTCCTGCGCGGTCACCGTCCTCACGGTGCGCACCAGTTGGCCGTCGCTGTCGCCGACCGTCTCCACCAGCCAGCTGCCCTTGCCGAGGAAGCCGAGCGGCGCCTTCATCGTGTCGCTCGCGCCGGCCAGGATGCCGCCGACGAACCAGCGGTCGCCGTTGCGGCGGGCGATGACGGCCTGCCGGTCACCGGCCGGCTGCTGGCCGGGGCCGCCGGAGACCAGGTGCGTCTCGTCCCAGGTGGTGGGGAGTTGTTCGAGGAAGCGCTCGGCCACCGGCTGCGCGGCGAACCCCTCGGGGTTGTCGCCCAGCGAGGTCCACCCGGACTCGTAGACCACGGGCAGCGCCAGCTCGTGGGCGAGCGAGTCCTGCCGGTTGGGGCGGGAGAACCAGGTCGGGGTGTAGTCCATCGAGCCGACGATGTTGCGGGTGAAGGCGAGGAAGATGTCGCGGGTGGGGTTCTGCCCGTTCTCCTCACCGCGGACCGCCTCCACGCTCATCACCTGCGGCCAGGTGCGCTGGAGGCCGCGCGGGATCGTGGCGCCGTGGAAGTCGATCACCAGCCTGAGCCGGGCCGTGTCGCGCAGGATGGCGTCGTACCACTGGAAGGTGGACTGGGAGTCGGAGTACATGTAGTCGACCTTGACGCCCGCCACGCCCCACGCCTTGACCTTCGGCAGCCAGGCGTCGCGCTGGGCCTGGGTCTTGAGGTCGTTCCAGTCGAACCACAGGATCACGTCCACGCCCTTGGCCCGCGCGTAGCGGACCAGCTCGGGCACCCAGCTCGCCTGCCAGCCGGCGTCCACGAGCGTGTAGCGCAGGCGGTGGGCGGCTGCGTAGTCCACGAAGTCCTTCTGGCGGTCGAAGTCGCCGGGGCTGTCACCGTCGCTCAGCCAGGACCAGTCGTCCACGCCCGGCCGAATCCAGGAGGTGTCCTTCACCTTCGAGGGCGGCGCGAGGTCGTCCACCAGGGTCGAGCCGACCAGCGTGTCCAGGCTGCCCACGATCGCGGTGCGCCAGGGCGTGGACAGCGGCCCCTGCGAGGTGACGGGCGCGTCGTCCGCCAGCGCGACGGAGTACGTGCCGCTGCCGTCCACGTGGTCGAGGTGGCTGCCGGAGTAGCGGCCGTCCACGTCGGCCTCGGTGAGCAGCACGTAGGTGCTGCCCTCCTCGAAGAGCGTCGGGTAGCCGAAGGAGCAGGTGGTGCCGGTGCACGTCTTGGGCTGGGCTTCGTTGGCCGCGCCGGCCGTGGTCTCGGTCCGCTCCGTCTCGTAGCTGGTCGCGTACGGCTGGACCCAGGCTTTGGCGTCTGTCGGCAGTGCGAAGGACGAGGTCTCGGCGGTGACCGTCACGGGGCCGGTGCTGGTGCCGGTGCCGGTGTCGCTGCCGTCGAGCAGGTACCGGTAGGCGACGCCGTCGTCGGACACCCGGACAGCGACGCCGAGTTGGGCGCCGTCGGTGCCGCGGAAGGTGAACGTGGCCTCGTGCATCGTGGCCGAGCGCCGCAGTTGCTTGCCGGTGGTCATCTGGTACGACTCGTGGACCGTGCGGTCCTGGCGCCTGACCAGTTCCAGACCCGCCGTCAGGTCGTGCTGGTCGGTGCGGATTCCGAGCCGGCCCGGCAGCAGCACCGGCGTGCCGCCGCGGTCGACGGCGAGGTGCAACTCGCCCGCGGAGTCGAGGTCCAACTGCGCGGTGAGGGTCGAGCGGGCGGGGTCGTCCACCGTCCACGTGCCGGGGGAGTGCGGGGCGGAGGTGGACTGCGGGGTGGAGGCGGAGCGAGGTGCGGCGGTCGAGGGTGCGGCGGCCGCCACGACCAGTCCGCTGCCGACGAGCGCCGAAAGGGCGACCCCGGTCACCACGTTCCGGAGTCGATTACGTCGAAGTCGCATGCGTGTCCCTTGCCTTGGACCGCCGGCCCCCGCCGGAACCGATCCCTGACCGATCGTTCGCAGTTCGCGCTCCGTGGCGGGGCCCGATGGTCGTCAGATGAACAACACCGAACTTTTTCCAAGGATTTCCATCACATGTCACCGGACTTGCACACGCGCGTCAACCCTTCTGACGGAGTTCGCCACCACCCACCCCACCAACTCGCCCTCTGGCGGCCTGCTCGATCTTCGCGCGGTACGCGGCGCGGGCGTCCTCATCGATCCGCGTCTCGTGTTCGGGGCGCATCCCGGTTCGGCCGTCGACGCCTTCGCGCAGGATGTCGGCGTGCCCGGCGTGCCGGTTGGTCTCGCCGAGGACGTGGACCATGACGGCGAAGAGGTTCGTTCGGGAATGGGGCTCCGGCCACCACGGCACGTGGCCGGGGGCATCGAGGGGAAGCTCGTTGATCCTCGCGTCCGAGTGTTCCCACGTGCGCCGGTAGAACTCGATGATCTGATCGCGGGTCTCGTCCTCGGTCGCCCACAGATCGCTGCCGTCGTGGTCCTGCCACCGGGGCAGCGGTTCCGGGGAAGGGCGGCCGAAGACCTCGCCGAAGTACCTGGCCTCGACACTGGCCACGTGTTTGACCAGGCCGAGGAGGTTGCTCCCGGTCACTGTCAACGGCCGGCGGCTGTCGTACTCGGACAGGCCGTCGAGCTTCCAGACCAGCGCCTCGCGGTCCCGCCGCAGTCTCCCGTGCAGGTGGTCCTTGGCGAATTCATCGATCATGCGGGAGGAGCCTGCCATGGGCTGCTCGCGGCCTCAACGTCCCGTGCGGTGCCAGGTGTGGACGACGCGGTCATGCCGGCCCGCCGACGGTTGGACGCCGGTGCGGGGCCTCCTCTGGGACGGGGAGTGATACCAGCCCGCACTCCCCGTCACAGCTGCCGCGTGAGAACGGTATTAGGCGGTGGGGAACTGCCGGGCCTCGTCGGTGGTGAGCGGGTTGAAGCGTCGGGGTTGGGGTGTGCCGGTGCGGACGTTGTGCGTTCAGATTTTCTTCACGAGGTTCGAGGTTCTAGGCGGGCCCGGCCCGCTGGAGCTGGCCGAGCGTTGCCGACTGAGCCGCCGTTCGCCCACATGATCGGGCGCTACTGGACCGGGACGAGGCACCAACTGACCAGATTCTTCGTGCTGACCGGGGTCGTGCTTCCGGCGGAGCAAGTTGTCGCCGGCGACCGTCCTACGGCCGGATCGCAGGCGGGTCGGCCAGGGGGCCGACCCTTCACGTGCGTCGTGCGGCCTCACCAAGGGCGGTGGACGGCACTGCTCACTGCGGGGAGTGGGACCCCAGCGGCGCACCCTCGCGGCGGCCCCCTCCCCGCCAGGCCTCCTCGCTCCCGCGCTGGCGGGGCGTCGGCACTGCCACGACGCCCAGGACCGCCCTCTCCGGCGAATGGGCCGCCGGGGAAGTACCAGGCAGGCACACGCGGGGGCACCGAGCAAGTTCCTGGCAGCCCTCGCGCGACTGCGGGGGTGAACCCCTGTCGATCCGGCTGTCCGAGGGCGTGGGGCCGTCTTACACTGCTGGCGTGACCGCTGCATACGACTACGAGGACATGCACCACCTGGTGGACCGGCTCACCCCGACCCAGGTGCGACGCCTGCGCCTGCTCGTGACCCAGGACGAGGAACTGTCCCAGGTCGCCCAGTCACTGCCGGCAGTCGACGCGAACGAGGCCGAGGAGTCGGTCCCGGCTGGGCTGCTGGCCCTGATCGGCAGCGTGAATGGTCCAGAGGATCTGGCTGAACGGCACGACGACTACATCCGCGAGCGGATGCGCGAGCGCTTCGGCGACTCGGCGTGATCGCGACGGTCCTGGACACCGGACCCCTGGCGGCGGCGTTCAACGCGGCCGACCGGCGTCACCCGGAGTGCGCCTCCCTGCTGACGTCGCTGACCGGTCGCCGTCTGCTGCCCAGCCCGGTCATGACCGAGGTCTGCTGGCTGCTGGAGCGCTGGCCCCAGGTCGAAGCGGCCTTCCTCGCCGAGGTCGCACGGGGAACATTCGAGCTGGTCCACCTCACTCCCGCCGATCTGACGCGCATGGGTGAGCTGGTCCTCCAGTACGCCGACTTCCCGCTCGGCGGGGTCGACGCCTCCGTCATCGCGGTGGCCGAGCGCTTCGGCGTGGACCGGGTAGCCACCCTCGACCGGCGGCACTTCAGCGTAGTCAAGCCCGCCCACGTTCCCGCGCTGACACTCCTGCCGTAGCCCCGCTGACGGCAACAAGCACGGACGCCAGGGCACAACTACGGACGCCAGCGGAGCACGAAACCGCCGATGACCTGCGAAAACGCAGGTGGGGAGGGGTCGCGTAGCACACGTACTATGTGCTGGCCGCCGCCACGCCGGTACTCGTTCACAACTCAGACTGCGGCCCTTGGAACTCGTACCGGAAATTCGATGCCGACGGTCATCCGGTGGGTGACGGAAATGTCGACCAGTTGCCCCGCTCCACCCCGCGCCCCCGGGAGGACTTGTACGGGTTCTCCCGGGGGCGTTGGTGTGCGGCCCGAGGGGAGGTGCGCAGGCTAGCTGCGCAGGGAAACTGGACAGCTTGGCCTGTCTAATTTACGGTGGGGTGCATGAGCACAGAGAGCACCCCGTCGGCCTCGGCGGTTCGGGCGTCGAACGACGTGCGGGCCGTGATCAGGCGGCTGCGCCGCAAAGTGCGGGCTGCCGCGGCGGACGACGGCTTCGTGTTCGCCCGGATGTCGGTGCTCGGGCAGCTGATGGACAACGACCACCTCACCGTGAGCGACCTCGCCGCGATCGAGGGGATGCGGCACCAGTCGATGGCCGCGACGATCGCCGGGCTGGCCGAGCTGGGGATGGTCGAGCGCCGCCGGGACCCGGACGACGGCCGGCGGCTGCTGATCGGGCTCACCGCGGAGGGGCGGCGCCAGGCCGAAGCGGGCCGGCAGGCGCGCGGCGAATGGCTGGCGGGCGAGCTGGAGCACAAGTGCACCGAGGAAGAGCGGCAGACCGTGATCGCCGCCATGGCCGTACTGGAGCGACTCGTCCGTGACTGAGCAGGAGCAGGGGCAGGGGCAGAAGCAGGAAGAGGGCCAGGAGCAGACCGCCGAGGCCGCGCCCGGCGCCCCTGCCGGCAAGACGTTCGACCGCCGCCTCATCCCCCCGATGATGCTGGGATCGGTACTCAACCCGATCAACTCCACGATCATCGCGGTCGCCCTCGTGCCGATCGGCAAGGCGTTCGGGGCGCCGCCCTCGCAGACCGCGTGGCTGGTCTCGGCGCTGTACCTGGCCACCGCGCTGGGCCAGCCGATCGTCGGGCGGCTGATCGACATCTTCGGCCCGCGCCGGCTGTTCCTGCTGAGTACGGGCCTGGTCGGCGTCGCCGGAGTCGTCGGCACCCTGGCACCCGACCTGGGGGTGCTGATCGCCGCGCGGGTCGTGCTCGGCTTCGGCACGTGCGCGGGCTACCCCGCCGCGATGGCGCTGCTG
Organism: Streptomyces sp. CA2R106; assembly: GCF_037034245.1. Classification (NCBI taxonomy): domain Bacteria; kingdom Bacillati; phylum Actinomycetota; class Actinomycetes; order Kitasatosporales; family Streptomycetaceae; genus Streptomyces; species Streptomyces sp. CA2R106. The sequence continues at coordinate 24,395 of NZ_JBAGKC010000032.1, read as the reverse complement.
CGCAGCGAGGCCGCGCGGACCGGCCAGGACAGCCCGGCGGGCGTGCTGACCACCCTCGCCGTCGCCAACCAGACGATCGCCGTGGTCGGACCGCTGCTGGGCGGCGTGCTGATCGGACTGGGCGGCTGGCGCGTCACCTTCGCGCTCAACATCCCGCTGTCCGTGCTCGCGGTCGCGCTCGGCGCCCTGCGGCTGCCGAAACAGCAGGGCGAACGGCCGGCAGCCCGGCGGGAGTTGGCCGCACGCATCGACCTGCCCGGCATGGGCCTGTTCGCGGCGATGCTCTTCTCCCTGCTGCTCTTCCTGATGAACCTGCACCTCGCCAACTGGTACCTGCTGCTGATCACCCTCGCCGCCGGAACCGCCTTCGCCGTACGGGAGTTGCGCGCCCCCACCCCCTTCATCGACCTGCGGGTGCTGGGCGGCAACACCCCGCTGCTCGCCACCTACGGCCGGTCGCTGGTCGCGTACGTCGTGTCGTACGCCTTCCTCTACGGCTTCACGCAGTGGACCGAGGAGGGGTACGGGCTGACGCCCTTCCACGCCGGGCTGGTGCAGATACCGATGTTCCTGGTGGGGATCTGCGTGTCCGTGACGGTCGGGCGGCGGCGCGGGGTGGTCGGGAAGCTGCTGCTCGGCGCGGTGGGCCAGATCGCGGCGTGCGCGCTGATGCTGGGCCTCACGGCGGGCAGCCCGCTGTGGATGCTGGTGCTGCTGGCCGTCGTCTTCGGCGTGCCGCAGGGCGCGAACAGCCTCGCGTTGCAGAACTCCGTGTACTTCCAGTCCGATCCGGAGCGCACCGGGTCCTCGGCGGGGCTGCTGCGGACCTTCGGCTACCTCGGGTCGATGATCGCCTCCTCCGCCACCGCCGTGTCCTTCGGCGACCGCGCGAGCACCGGCGGGATGCACCACCTGGCGTGGTTCATGCTCGGCGCCGGGGCGCTGTACCTGCTGGCCACCGCCTTCGACCGCACGCTGCGGCGCCTGCCGACCGGGGACGGGCCGGGGAAACGATCCGCCGCGTAAAACACCTACCGGCCAGCCACCCGGTCACCCGCCCGGCCAACGACCAACTCCCTTGCCGCGCCCGCCCGTCGGCCCACCCGCCCCGCGCCCGCGGCCACCCAGCCCCACCCATTTCCGCACCTCCGCACCTCCGCACGACGAACCACCCTCACGAAAGGCCGAACCGTGTCCCGTACCGCCCTGCTCGCCATGGACCTCCAGCAGACCACCGTCACGCACGTGTCCCCGGACTACGTCCCGGCCGCCGCGGCCGCCCTGGCAACCGCCCGTGCCGCCGACGTCCCGGTCATCCACGTCGCGCTGCGGCTGCGCGCCGGGCACGCGGACGCGCACCCGCGCAACAAGATCTTCGGCGCCCTGCCGAAGCACCTGTTCACCGCCGACGACCCCGGCGCCGCCTTCCACCCCGAACTGGCTCCGGTCGGCGACGAGATCGTGGTCCACAAGAACCGCGTCAGCGCCTTCGCGGGCAACAACCTCCGGCAGATCCTCGCCGCGCAGGGCATCGACCGCCTCGCCCTGGCCGGGATCGCCACCAGCGGCATCGTGCTGTCCACCGCGCTCGAGGCGGCCGACCTGGACTACCAGGTCACGGTCCTCTCCGACGCCTGCGCCGACTCCGACCCCGAGGTGCACGAGATGCTCCTGACCAGGCTGCTCAACCGCCGGGTGGACGTGGCCACCACCAAGGAGTGGGCGGCCGCCCTGGAGTCCGCGCACTGAGCACGACCGCGGGTCACCCGGCTACCACACCGGGTGACCCGCGGCCCGGAGTTGGGGGAGAGTTCGGCGGACGGACCCCGAAGTGCCGTGCCGCCGTAGGCGGAAGATCCCTAGCGTGACGCCGTTCGAATCCCCACCTTTGGAGTGGACATGCACGGCTCACCCGACAGCGCGCCCGGGTCCCACCAGGCGCACGAGACCAGCGGCGGCGAGGACGGGCAGTGCGCCTGCCCGCGCACCGCGGACCTGGACGGCGAGGGCATCGCCGCCGCCAGCCGCCGCACCTTCCTGCGCGGCGCCGGCGTGCTGAGCGCGGGCGCGGCCGCGGCGGGCCTGCTCGGCACGGCCCCCGCGTACGCCGCAGCCGACAGCAAGGACGGCAAGGGCGCCAAGGGCAGCGGCGGCAGCGGCAAGGACGACGACCCGTACGGCCAGACGGCCATGACGCCCGCGCCGCGCGGCAAGTGGAGCCCGGACCCGGACGACCCCCGGTTCACCGTCGTGGTGATGCCCGACACCCAGTACATGTTCGACCAGGACCGCATCCACCCGGTGCCGGTCGAGGCGTCGTTCCGCTACGTGCTGGACCCGGCCGGGCGCGCCGGCGGCGACGACGAGAACATCGTCTTCCTCGCGCACCTCGGCGACGTCACCAACAACGGCCTGGCCGAGGAGTACACCGCGGCCACCAAGGTCTTCGACATGCTGGACCGGGCGGGCGCGGCGTACGGCGTCCTCGCGGGCAACCACGACGTCTCCGGCGACGACCAGCGCGGCTCCACCCCCTACCTCCAGACCTTCACCCCGGCGCGGGCCAAGCGCACCGCGGGCTACCACTCCTCCAGCCCGGACGGCTACAACACCAGCCACATTTTCAAGGCCGGCGGCCGCTCCTGGATGCTGCTCTCGCTGGACTGGCGGCTGTCGGAGCAGGGCTTCGCGTGGGCCAACGCGGTGATCAAGGCCAACCCGACGCTCCCGGTGATCGTGACCACCCACGAGATCGTCGGCTCCTACGACGACGGCACCGCGGGCCTGTCGGACTACGGCCAGCAGATGTGGGACGGCCTGATCAAGGACAACGACCAGATCTTCCTGACCCTCAACGGCCACTACTGGCCGCCCGGCAGCACCGTGATGAAGAACAGCGCCGGCAACGACGTGCACCTGCACATCACCAACTACCAGGACCGGTACTACGGCGGCGCGGGCATGATCCGCTCCTACCGCTTCGACCTGACCCGCGGGGTGATCGACGTCGCGACGTTCTCGCCCTGGATTCGCGAGCTCGCGGCCGACGACGAGCTCAACGACCTCGCCGCGAAGGAGATCGAACTGACCTCCTCCGTCGACCGGTTCTCGATGGCGATCGACTTCGACCAGCGGTTCGCGGGCTTCGCACCGGTGCCGGCGCGCGCCGCCCGCCCCGCGCGGCGGATGCTGGTACCGGGCACGCTGGCGTACTGGCGCTTCGACGAGGGCGGCAAGTCGGGGTCGAACGTGGCTGCGGGCACCGTGGTCAAGGACCAGACCGGCCAGGGCAACGACCTTGCCCTGCACAGCGTTTCGGGCAGCGCCGCCGACGCGCTGACCTGGACCGGCGACCACCACCCCGACCAGCCCGGCCACGGCAGCCTGGTCTTCGCCGGACAGGGCAACCCGGTCACCGGCGCGTACTTCCGCACCGTGGACGGCGCGCCGATCAACGCCGAGACGTTCACCCGCGGTTACACCTTCGAGGTCTTCTTCAAGGTGCCCTCCGACTGGGACGGCAGCCGCAACGGCTGGTCGTCGATGCTCAGCCGCAGCGGCAGCGCGGGCAAGGCGGGCAAGACCGGCGCCTCGGCGACCGCCGACGAGCCGGTCCTGACGCTGAGCCTGTCCAGCTCGATCGAACTCCAGTGGAACGTCTACCCGGTCAACCAGGACGGCGCGGCCACCAACTGGAGCCACCTGCTCCAGCAGGAGGAGTGGTGGCACGTCGCGGTCGTCAACGACGGCCGGATCACCAAGCTGTACGTCAACGGCTGCGAGGAGGGCCGCAACCCCAACAGCACCAACACCGGCCTGACCGCGCTCGACCTGCCCTTCCTGCTGGGCGGTTACGAGTGGGCCGGCGCGGTCAGCCAGGTCTTCCACGGCTCGATCGGCGACGTGCGCATCGTGGACCGCGCGCTCGCGCCGAGCAGCTTCATGAACGCCTGAGGCCCACCCGGACGGCCCGGGCGGCTCCGGCGGTCCGACGACCCGACGGCGGCGGAACGGTGCGCGTCCGCCCGCCGCCGTACGGGTGTTCAGCCCGCCTCGACCGCGGGCCTGAGCACCTCCCGCATCCACTGGCGGTAGCTCGTCGGCGCGGTGTTCTCCGGGGTGCGCACGGCCGCGTTGTCCAGGCCGCGCGCCTTGGCGGCGGCCATGTCGAGCAGGCTGCCGGCCATCGCCTCGGAGAACCCGTACCCGGTCAGCTGCTGCCGGGTCTGCTCGCGGTCGGCCTGCTCGTAGCGGACCGGGATGCCGAGCACCTCGGCGGCGAGCGCGGCGACCTCCTCGAAGGTCAGGTCCTCCGGGCCGAGCAGGTCCAGGGTGTCCTGGCCGGTCCAGCCGCGGTCGCGCAGCAGGCGGGCGGCGAGGTCGGCGATGTCGCGGGTGGCGGTGAACGGCAGCTTGACGTCCCCGGGGACCGTCTCGGTGATGACCCCGCGCTGCCGGATCTGCGCCACCTGCCGGGTCAGGTTGTCCATGAAGCTCGGGATGGCCAGCGCCCGGAAGTGCACGCCGGTGCTGCGGATCAGGTCCTCCATCGCCAGCGACCCCGAGACGTGGCCCGCGTACAGCTGCGTGCCGCGGCCGAGCGCGGAGACGGTGACGACGTGCCGCACGCCGTGCCGGACGACCGCGTCGGCGAAGGGGATGCTGAAGGTGACATAGGCGTCGTAGACGCTGGCCGCGCGCGAGTCCGCCGGGACCAGCCAGAACACCGACTCCGCGCCCTCGACCGCGCGCTCGGCGACCTCGCGGTCCCGATGCGAGCCGACCACCACCTCCACCCGCTCGCGCACGGCCGCCGGCAGCCGGTCCGGGTCGCGCACCACCACCCGGACCTGCTCGCCGTGGTCCAGCAGGTCGGTCAGGACCCGGCTGCCGATGTGTCCGGTCGGTGCGGTGACGACGATCATGATGCGTCCTCCAGCTCGTGAAGTAAACTCCACCGTAGAGTTTACTTCATCGCCGGGGGAGGCCCGCACCCGTGCGGGCGGGCCGGCCGGGCCGGGGCGCCCGCACGGGGTGGATCGGGCTCAACCGCGCCGGTACTCGCGGGCCTTGAGGCCGATCTGCCAGCGGTAGAAGCTCATCGCCAGCGCGTAGTCCAGGCCGGCCCGGCCGTCGAGGAAGCCCCGCCGGTAGACGTAGGCGTACGCGAAGGAGACCAGCGGCTTCAGCGGCGCCCGGTGGAAGAGCTGCCCCTGCCGGGACTTCACCCGGCGGATGTCCTCCTTCACCGCCGGGTGGACCTCCAGCCACGCCTCCCAGTCGGAGTAGCGGTTGTGGCGCTCGAACCAGGTGCGCACCGGGTCGAGGTCCTCGTGCTCGATCGGGGCGCGCAGCCGGGCCGCGGAGGGCGCCAGCGGCTGGTAGTGGCCCTCCTGCTCGCCCATGCCGGGCGCGTCGAGGTCGGCGGGCTCGGGGAAGCGGCAGCGGGTGCGGTCGAGCAGGGCCCGCTTGACGATGGTGTGGCCGTGCCGCAGCCGCCGCCCGGCGAACCAGTAGCCGAGCGGGATGTCGAACGCGGCCACCGACGGCGGCCCGGCGGCGAAGGCGGCCCGCAGTTCGGCGAGCAGTTCGCGGCTGGGCGTCTCGTCGCCGTCGAGGAAGAGCACCCACGGGATCTCGGGCCGGACCCGGTCCAGGCACCACTGCTTCTTCTTCGGGTAGCCGCCGTCCCAGGTGTACTCGACCACCTCCGCGCCCAGCCCCGCCGCGATCTTGCAGGTGTCGTCGGTGCTGTGCGAGTCCACCACGACCACCGCCCGGACGTGGCCGACGACGGAGGAGACCGTACGGGCGATGTTCTCCGCCTCGTTCCTGGTCGGGATCACCACGACCAGCGGGAGTGTGCTCACGAGGTCCTTCCGGAAGGGGTGGCGGACGGGGAGGAGGGCGCGCCCGGGGACGTGCTCGGGGACGCCGAGGCCGACGCCGGTGCGGTGATCGGCGGCAGCCAGGCGTAGCAGCCGCTGGAGCTGACCGTGCGCGCGCCGGGCGCCACCGTCAGCACCGCCTTCGCCGGGGTCGCGGCGGCACCCGACGCGAGCGTGGTGCCGTCGGCGCCGGTCACCCGCCAGGTGCAGGTGGGCGACACGCTCGGCGCCCGGTAGCGCCCCGGCGCCACCGACGTGCCCGCGACCGCCCGCGCCGCCACCGGGTGGGTGCCGTCGCCGAAGCCGTGCGCGGCCGCGGTCACGACGTACGCCTGGTCCGGGCACAGGGTGCGGACGGCCGCGGTGGCGCCGGACAGGCTGATGTCGCCGGTGACGACGGCGCTCGCCGCCACCGCCGGGTCGATCGCGGAGGTACGGGTCAGCCGGTCGCACACCTCCTGGCCGCCTTCGAGGACGGCCACCGGGTCCTCGCCCTTGGGCACCCGCCCGGACAGGTACTTCTTCTCCGGCGCGCTGAAGGCGCCGCCGCCGGGCGGGGTGAGCTGGCTGTCGGGCACCTTCGGGCCGGAGGCGGCCGAGCCGGCCGCCTCGCTGGGAGCGTCGGCGCCGTGCGCGCCGCCGCTGCCCGCCGAGGCGGTGGCGGGCGCCGCGGTCGCGTGGTGCCCGCCGCTGCCGCAGGCAGCGAGCAGCGCCACCGCCGCCGCCGTCGCGAGGACGGCGGCGGTGGCGCGGCGGGCGCGCGCGGGGGGGACGCTCACTTGGCCGTCCCCAGCGTGTAGTGCTTCGCGACCTGCGCGGCGGTCAGCACCGTCGGGTAGACGGCGGCCTCGTCGATCGAGCCGGCGAAGTCGTCGCTGGTCGGCCGGTTCGGCCAGCCGTTGAGGTTGTCACCGCCGACCCGCCAGTAGCCGGTGTACGCCTGGCTGCCGGTCATGGTCGTGCTGGACGCCTTGAGCACGCCGTCGACGTAGAGCTTCGAGCCGCCGCTGCCCTCGGTGGCGACCACCTGGTGCCAGGCGCCGTCGTTGTACTTGGCGGAGCTGGTGAGCGTCTGGACCTTGGTGCTGACCGCGCCGTAGACCACCTGGCCGCTGTTGAGCATATAGATGTGCTTGTCGTAGTAGACGCTGGTCTGCGTCGGGTCGTTGCCGAAGCCGATGATCTTGCCGCCGGTAGTGGTGGTCGTCTTGAACCACGCCTCGACGCTGAACGTCTTCGGCTGCGGGTGCGAGCGGTCGCCGTACGTCCACTGCGAACTGCCGTTGAACGTGTACGCCTTGGAGCCGGGCACCGCGCCCGTCACGCCGTGCACCGGGCCGCCGACGCTGACGCCGCTCTCGTCGGAAGCCGAGGAGTCCGCGGTGTAGGAGCCGGACGCCGCGTCGTACCGCCAGTACAGCGTGGCGCCGTCGGCGAGCACCTGCGTCGGGTACGCCTCCGCCGACGCCGGCACCGTGGCCGAGGCGTTGGGCGACAGCGCGGTGGTGTTGGTGCCGTCGCTCGCGGTGACCCGGTAGGTGTACTTCACGCCCGGGCTCACGTCGGTGTCGGTGAAGGACAGCTGCGGGCGCACCCACGGCAGCGAACTGGCGGTGGTGGTGTAGATCGGCGTGGTGGCGCCGTTGCGGTACACCCGGTACGTCAGCAGGCTGTCGTCGTTGTCCAGGCTCGACTGCCAACTCACCTTCACCGCACCGGGCTTGATGCTGGTCACCGAGGTCTGCGGCAGGCCGGGCGCGGTGGTGTCGGGGGTGCTGGGGAAGCGGGTCAGGCCCTGCTGCGCGGTGCCGTTGACGGTGGTGAACTCCCCGCCGACCCACAGGTACTCGGTGCTACCGACCTTCGAGAACGACATCACCCGCGGGCCGATCTGCTCGCCGATCCCGTCGTTGGTGTCGGGGAACCAGGAGACCAGGTGCGGGTCGCCGACCGGCTCGGCGAGCAGGTGCTTGCGCACGCCGTTGGGGTACTCGCCCATGCTGGAGCAGTCGTGGGCGTGGCTGCCGCTGTACAGCACGCTCCCGTAGACCGCGACGGTCTGGGTGGCGCCCAGGCAGTTGTCCCGCCAGACCTGGCTGAAGTCGGTGAGGCTGAAGCGCGCCCGGCCGTCGAACACCCCGCCGCCGGTGCCCTCGTTGCCGGTGTAGAAGCTGTTGCTCGCCGGGTCGACGTAGATGGTCTTGGTCACCGAGGCGGCGTCGAAGAAACCGGTCGGGTACGCCTTCACCAGCGCGCCGGTGGCCGCGTCGACCACGGCCAGGGAGTGCGAGTCGGTGCCGTCCACCGTGTTGAAGTCGCCGCCGAGGATGGCGTCCTTGCCGTCGGGGGTCAGCGCGAGGGCCCGGCCCGGGTTGTCGACGTTCGGCGCCCACGGCAGCAGCGCGCCGTCCGAGGCGCTGACCGCCGCGTAGCGGTGCCGGGTGGTGCCGCCGACCGAGGTCACGTCGCCACCGAAGTAGACCGCGTCGTCGGTGGCCACGATGGTGCGCACGGTGCCGGAGACCGCCGGGCGGAAGGTGGTGCGCACCGTGCAGGTGGCCAGGTCGATCGCGGCCAGGCTGCTGACGCCGGTGCCGCTGACCGAGCCGAAGAAGCCGCCCGCGTAGAGCGTCTTGCCGTCGGGCGAGACAGCCAGGGCGCGGACGGTGGCGTTGTCCGAGCCGACCGTGAACGACGGCTGGCAGCCAGCGGGTTGGCCGGTGGCCGCGTTGAAGGACGCGAAGTTCGCCGCCGCCGTCTCCTGGGTGCCCGCGGCCGCGCCCGGCGGGCGGATGGTGGAGAAGGTGCCGCCCGCGAACACGTCACCGCCCGACTGCGCCATCGCCCAGACGATGCCGTTCGTCTGGTAGGTGGGCAGGTTTCCCGCGGTGATCCCGACGGGTGCTTGCAGTGCGGTCGCCGACGGCGGCCCCACCATCCCCAATGCCGCGGCTGCCAAGGCGAGGGCAGCGGTCAACACCGGCCATCTGCGCATGGGTTGCTCTCCTCTGGAACGGATAGGCGGGTGGTGCGGGGGCGTTGTACTCAGGTGCGTGCCGTGCGTGCTGCTTCAGGTAGGTGCCGTGCTTCCGGTACGTGCTGTGCTGCCGTACGCGCGGGGGCGCTAGCGGTCGATGCGGACGGCCGCGCCCGCGAGCTGGTCCGCCACCTGCTGGATGTCGGCGTCCACCATCAGCCGGGCCAACTCCTCGGCCCCGACCCGTGGTTGCCAGCCGAGCAGCTCGCGGGCCTTGGAGGCGTCGCCGATCAGCGCGTCCACCTCGCTGGGCCGCTCGTACTTCGGGTCGTAGCGCACGTGCTCGGCCGGGTCCAGGCCGGCGTGCGCGAAGGCCGTGTCCAGGAACTGCCGTACGGTGGCGGGCCGTCCGGTGGCCACCACGTAGTCCTCGGGCTCGGCGCGCTGGAGCATCCGCCACATCGCGTCCACGTACTCCGGCGCGTAGCCCCAGTCCCGGACCGCGTCCAGGTTGCCGAGGTAGAGCCGGTCCTGGAGGCCCGCCTTGATCCGGGCCACCGCGCGGGTGATCTTCCGGGTCACGAAGGTCTCACCGCGGCGCGGCGACTCGTGGTTGAACAGGATGCCGTTCACCGCGTACATCCCGTACGCCTCACGGTAGTTGACCGTCGCCCAGTAGCCGAAGACCTTCGCGCAGGCGTACGGGCTGCGCGGGTGGAAGGGGGTGCCCTCGTGCTGCGGCGGCGGGGTGGCGCCGAACATCTCGGAGGAGGAAGCCTGGTAGACGCGGGCGTCGCTGCCGCTGGCCCGTACCGCCTCCAGCAGCCGCAGCGCGCCGAGCCCGGTGACGTCACCGGTGTACATCGGCGCGTCGAAGGAGACCCGCACATGCGACTGGGCGCCGAGGTTGTAGATCTCGTCCGGCCGCACCTCGCGCAGCAGGTTCACCAGCCCCACCCCGTCGGCCAGGTCCGCGTGGTGCAGCACCAGCGACCGGTGCGCCTCCTGCGGGCCCTGGTAGATGTGGTCGATCCGCTCGGTGTTGAACGACGAGGAGCGCCGCACGATGCCGTGCACCGTGTAGCCCTTCGACAGCAGCAGTTCGGCCAGGTACGAGCCGTCCTGCCCGGTGACGCCGGTGATGAGGGCGGTCTTGCCCACAAGTTCCCCCAAGAGGTGGAGTAGTCGGGCGGACACCCGGGACAGGGTGCCAGGGCGAGTCGGCCGAAGTCAGGGAATTGACGGAAAGAAGGGATCGGCACCGCGGTGTCCCGATCGGCTGGCACAATCGCCGCCATGAGCGAACTGCTGCCGCCCGGCGCCCGGATATTCGTCGCCGGCCACCGCGGGCTGGTCGGCTCCGCGATCGCCCGCCGGCTGACCGCCGACGGCCACCGGGTGCTCACCCGCACCCGCGCCGAACTCGACCTGCGCGACGCCGCCGCCACGGCCGCCTACCTGCACGGCACCCGGCCCGACGCGGTGGTACTGGCCGCCGCCCGGGTCGGGGGGATCATGGCCAACGCCACCCACCCGGTGCAGTTCCTGGAGGACAACCTCGCCATCCAGCTCAGCGTGATCGCCGGCGCCCACCAGGCGGGCGTGGCCCGCCTGCTCTTCCTCGGCTCCAGCTGCATCTACCCGCGGCTGGCCGAGCAGCCCATCCGCGAAGAGGCCCTGCTCACCGGCCCGTTGGAGCCCACCAACGAGGCGTACGCGCTCGCCAAGATCGCCGGCATCGTCCAGGTGCGCTCCTACCGGCGGCAGTACGGCGCCGGCTTCGTCTCCGCGATGCCCACCAACCTCTACGGGCCCGGCGACAACTTCGACCTCGCCACCTCGCACGTGCTGCCCGCACTCATCCGCCGCTTCCACGAAGCCGCGCAGGGCGGCCTGCCCGAAGTGGTGCTGTGGGGCAGCGGCACCCCGCGCCGCGAGTTCCTGCACGTCGACGACCTCGCGTCGGCCTGCGCGCTGCTGCTGCGCCACTACGACGCGGACGAACCGGTCAACGTCGGCTGCGGCACCGACCTGACCATCCGCGAACTCGCCGAGACCGTACGGGACGTGGTCGGCTACCGCGGCGCGATCGGCTGGGACACCGGCAAGCCCGACGGCACCCCGCGCAAACTGCTGGACGTGACCCGGCTGCACGCGCTGGGCTGGCGGCCGCGGATCGCGCTGCGCGACGGCATCGCCGCGGTCTACGACCACTGGCGCACCGCGCCCGCGGCCGCCCGGTCTGTGTCCGGCTCCTGACCGGCCCATCAGTACGCACCGCGCCCGTCGACGACCGCCCGCAGCGTGCGGGCCATCACGTCCACGTCCCCGGCGAGCGACCAGTTGTCGACGTACCGCAGGTCGATCGCCAGCGTCTCGTCCCACGACAGCTCGCTGCGCCCGCTGACCTGCCACAGCCCGGTGATGCCCGGGCGCACCGCGAGCCGCCGGCGGGCCACCTCGTCGTAGCGGGCCACCTCGTCCGGCAGCGGCGGGCGCGGGCCGACCAGCGACATCTCGCCGCGCAGCACGTTCAGCAGCTGCGGCAACTCGTCCAGCGAGCAGCGCCGCAGCACCCGGCCGACCGCGGTGATCCGCGGGTCGCGGCGCATCTTGAACATCAGCCCGTCGTGTTCGTTGCCGCCGGCCTGCTCCAACTCCGCCCGGCGGGACTCCGCGTCGGCCACCATGGTGCGGAACTTCCACATGGTGAACGGCGCGCCCGCCCGCCCGTGCCTGGTCTGCCGGTGGAAGACCGGCCCGCGCGAGGAGCAGCGGACCGCGGCGGCCAGCACCGCGAACAGCGGGGCCAGCAGCAGCAGTCCGAGCGCCGCCCCGGCCCGGTCCAGCGCCGCCTTCACCGCGACCGGCGCACCGGAGCGGGCCGGCGGCGCGATGTGCAGCAGCGCCAGGCCCGCGGGCGCGTCCAGTTGCATACGGCCCACCCCGACGTCCACCAGGCCGGGCGCCACCGCCAGCGGCACCAGCGCGTCGTGCAGCGCCCACGACAGGCGGCGCAGCCGATCGGCGGACAGCCGCGGGCCCGGCAGCACCAGGACGAGTTCGGCCCGGTGCTCGCGGACCGCGCCCAGCACGATGCCCGCGTCCTCGGCCGGGCCGCTGGGCGCCACCGGCCCGAGCCGCGTGGTGACCGGCGCCCCGCTCGCCACGCGCGCGCCGCCGACCGGCACCACCCCGACCACCACGTAGGCGTGGTCGGTGCGGGCGGCGAGATGGCCCACCACGTCGTCGGCGGCGGCCGGTTCGCCGACCACCAGCACCCGGCGCACCGCGTGCGCGCAGCGCCGGGCGGCGACCAGGTGGCGGTGCGCGGCGGTCCGGGTCGCCACCGCGACCAGCGGCGCGGCGGCGACCCCGGCGAGCGCCTGCGCGGCGCCGACCTGCTCGTCCGCCGCCAGGAGCAGCACCGCCAGCACCCCGAGCAGCACCAGCCAGTCGGCGACGACGGCGGTCACACCGCTGCGCTCGCCGAGTTCGGCGGCGGTGTAGCGGCGGCGGCAGGCGCGGACGGCGAGCCAGGCCGCGGCCGCCGCCGCGCCCGCCGCGGCGGCGTGCGGCTGCCCGGCGCGGTGCAGCAGCGCGGCCGGCGGGAGGGCGGCGGCCAGCGCGTCGGCGGTCAGCGTCAGCGGCAGGTACCAGAGCGCCTTGTCGGCGTAGCCGCTGTGTGCGCGGTGCACGCCGTGCCAGCCGGGCAGGGCGCGGGCGCGGTACGGGGACGGCGGTGTCTCCGCCGCCCCGGATAAGGCGGGCAGGACCGGCGGGGCGGGCCGCGCGGAGCGCGGGCGGAACCGGCGCCGTGGCTCGCCTTCCACGGGTATTGCGGGCAGTACGGGTGTAGCCGGGGTTGTTTCGGTACGCCGCATGGACCCCCCTGGCACATCGCGACCGACGAGGAGCCCCAGCACTTCCCCAAGTGCTGGCGCTCCGTGACACCTGCGAACGGTAAGCCACCAAGGGTCCGTTGCGCCGTCGATTGCACGTATTCGAGTGGATGTGATGACAGAGTTGACTGTCTGCGTGTGCTCTTGGCCGCTTCGACGGTCTCCGACCCCCGCCGCCCGCGCAAGAGGGCGTCCCCCTCCCGGCGCGCAGCCCGGAGTGCCGCCGCCGGCGGCGCGGGGACGTGCGGGGGCCGGCCGCGGACCGCCTAGAGTGGGGCTTCGTGTCTCTCGTTCCCACCGTGCACCTGCCCGACGACCTTGCCGCGGCGCTGACGCGCCGGCTTGCCGCCACCGCGCCGACCGAGGCGTCCGCGCAGGTCGACCGGCTGATCGAGAACTACCGCGGGGCGACACCCACGGCCGCGCCGGTGCTGCGGGACGCGGGCGACGCGGCGGCGTACGCGGCGTACCGGATGCCCGCGACGTACGCGGCCGCGCGGTCGGCGCTGGCCGAGCTGCGGGCCCGTACGGGGGCCTGGACCCCGCGGGCGCACCTCGACCTCGGCGGGGGGACGGGCGCCGCGCGGTGGGCGGTCGCCGACACCTGGCCGGGGGAGTCCGGGCCGCGCGGCACCGTACTGGACTGGTCGGCCGCCGCGCTCGACCTCGGGCGGGCGCTGGCCGCCGACGCCTCGGCGCCCTCGGTGCGGGCCACCACCTGGACCCGGGCGCCGCTGTCGGGGGCGCCCGAGCTCCCGGCGGCGGACCTGGTCACGGTCTCCTACGTGCTCGGCGAACTCACCCCCGGCGACCGCGCGTCGCTGGTCGACGCGGCTGCCGGCGCCGCCCGCGCGGGCGGGGTGGTGCTGGTCGCGGAACCCGGCACGCCCGAGGGCTACGCGCGGGTGATCGCCGCCCGCGGCCGGCTGGTCGCCGCCGGGTTCAGGGTGCTGGCGCCCTGCCCGCACAGCGGGCCCTGCCCGGTCACGGGCACCGACTGGTGCCACTTCGCCGCGCGCGTGCCGCGGTCCGCGCTGCACCGCCAGGTCAAGGGCGGCACCCTGCCGTACGAGGACGAGAAGTTCAGCTACGTCGCCGCCGTCCGCCCCGACGGCGCCGGGACCCCTCCCGCCCCTGCCGCCAACCGCGTGGTGCGCCACCCGCAGACCCGCAAGGGCCAGGTCCTCCTCGACCTGTGCGCCGCCGCGGGCGACCTCACCCGCACCACCGTCACCAAACGCCACGGCCCCCTCTACCGCGCCGCCCGCGACGCCCGCTGGGGCGCCCCCTGGCCCCCCGACGACCAGCCCGACGGCGTGCCCGACAGCGGCGGGCCGGACCGCGAAGGGGCGGTCTAGAGCCAGCCGACGCGGTGGAAGGCGCGGTAGCACAGGGCGGACAGGACGGCGGTGACGCCGAGCATCACCGGGTAGCCGTAGGTCCAGGCGAGTTCGGGCATGTGGTGGAAGTTCATGCCGTAGAAGCCGGCGATCATCGTCGGGATGGCGAGGATCGCCGCGCCGGCGCTGATCCGGCGCATGTCGACGTTCTGCTGCACGGCGAGCTGGCTGAGGTTGGCCTGGAGCAGGCCGTCCACCAACTCGCCGAAGGCCAGGAGCTGTTCGCGGACGTGGGAGAGGTGGTCGGAGACGTCCCGGAAGTAGCGGCCCATCTCGGCGCTGACCAGGCCGTCGGCGCCCTCGGTGAGGCGTTCGAGCGGGCGGGCCAGCGGGAAGACGGCGCGCTTGAACTCGATGAGTTCGCGCTTGAGTTGGTAGATGCGGCTGGCGTCGTCGCCGTGCTCGGGCGAGAACACGTCGGATTCCAGGGTGTCCACGTCGAGTTCGACCGCGTCGGCGACGTCGACGTAGTCGTCCACGACCTGGTCGGTGATGGCGTGCAGCACCGCGGTCGGGCCGTGCGCCAGGATCTCCGGGCGGCTTTCCAGGGCGCGCCGGACCCGGGCGAGCCCGGGCGCGCTGCCGTGCCGCACCACGACCACGAAGTCCGGGCCGAGGAAGATCATCACCTCGCCGGTGTCGACCACCTCGCTGGTCGCGGTGAGCTTCTCGTGCTCCACGAAGACGACCGTCTTGAGCACCAGGAAGAGCGTGTCGCCGTACCGCTCCAGCTTCGGCCGCTGGTGGGCGTGCACCGCGTCCTCCACCGCGAGCGGGTGCAGCCCGAAGACCTGCGCGATCTCCTCCAGGTGCTCCGCGTCCGGCTCGTGCAGCCCGATCCACGCGAAACCGCCGCGCTTGCGGGCCTCGTCCAGCGCCTCCTGCGGCGGCAGCGACGCGGCCCGGCAGCCCTCCTCGTACACCGCGCAGTCCACCACCACGTCGGCGGTGCAGCGCCGCTGCTCGGGCAGCTCGCGCTCCGCGCCGTCCAGCGCGTGCCAGCGGCCGCCGCGCCGCCACTGCCGCCCGAAACCGCGCCGGGAGCCGTCCGTGCGGTGCGCCACCGCGGGGGTGTCCGTCATCGTGCCTTCTCCAGTACCGCTCTCGCCGCGTTGTGCCCGGGGACACCGCTGACCCCGCCGCCGCGGACCGCGCCCGCGCCGCAGAGGAAGACGTTCGCACATCCGGTGCCGACACCCCAACGGTCTGTGCTCTGGGTCACATCGCCGTCGGTGCCGGGGCCGGCCGGGGCCGCGTACGGCCAGGACAGGTCCCGGTGGAAGATGTGGCCGCCGGGCAGCCCCACCTCCCGTTCCAGGTCCAGCGGCGACTTCGCCTCCAGGCACGGCCGCCCGTCCGCGTCGGTGGCCAGGCAGTCCGCCAGCGGCTCGGCGAGCACCGCGTCGAGCCGGCCCAGCGTCGCCGCCAGCAACTCGCGCTTGGCGCCCTCCGGGTCGGCGGCGAAGAGCCGGGCGGGCGCGTGCAGCCCGAAGAGCGTCAGGGTGTGCGCACCGGCCGCGGCCAGCTCGGGGGAGAGGATCGAGGCGTCGGTCAGCGAGTGGCAGTAGATCTCCGACGGGGGCGCGTCCGGCACCCGCCCGGTGGCCGCCTGCTCGTACGCCGCCTGCAACTGCCCGTAGCCCTCGGCGACATGGAAGGTGCCCGCGAACGCCTCGCGCGGGTCCACCGCGCGGTCCCGCAGCCGCGGCAGGCGGCGCAGCAGCATGTTCACCTTCAGCTGCGCGCCTTCCGGGCGGGGCGGCGGGGGTGCGCCGAGCAGCCCGGCCAGCGTGTGCGGGGAGGCGTTCACGAGCACGTCGCGGGCGGCGACCGTACGGGTCCGGCCGCTCCCGGCGTCCTCGTACGCCACCTCCGCGACCGTGCCGTCGGTGGTGATCGCGGTGACCTCGGCGCCGGTGGTGATCCGCGCGCCCGCCGCGCGCGCCGCGTCCGCGAGGGCGTCGGTGAACGCGCCCATCCCGCCGACCGGCACGTCCCAGTCGCCGGTGCCGCCGCCGATCACGTGGTAGAGGAAGCAGCGGTTCTGCCGCAGCGACGGGTCGTGCGCGTGGGTGAAGGTGCCGATCAGTGCGTCGGTGAGGACCACGCCGCGCACCGTGTCGTCGGCGAACGCCGCCTCCACCGCCTCCCCGAGCGGCCGCTCGAACAGCGCCTCCCAGGCGGCGCTGTCGCCCACCCGGCGCTCCAGCTCCGCCCGGGTCGGCAGCGGCTCGGTGAGGGTGGGGAAGACCTGCCGGGCCACGTGCGCGGTCATCGCGTAGAACCGCTGCCACGCCTCGAACTCCCGGTCCGAGCCGGTCAGCCGCGCGAACTGCTCCCGGGTGCGCCCGCCGTCCACCGCGTCCACCAGCAGCCCGGTGTCCCCGTGCGGGGTGTACGACGAGATGCGGCGCCGCCGCACCGCGAAGCGCAGGCCCAGGTCGTCCACGATCTTCCGCGGCAGCAGGCTGACCAGGTACGAGTAGCGTGACAGCCGCGCGTCCACCCCGCGGAAGGCCCGCGTCGACACCGCGGCGCCCCCGGTCCCCGGCAGCCGCTCCAGCACCAGCACGCTCCGCCCGGCCCGGGCGAGATACGCCGCGGCCACCAGACCGTTGTGCCCGCCGCCCACGATCACGACGTCCTGCCGCGCCCCGTTTCCCACGTCCATCCCCGCACTGTACGGCGCCCCGGGCCGCCCGGGCGGGACCCCGCCCCTCGGGTACGGCGCCCTCCCCGGCGGGGTGCGGGCCGGGGGCCCGAACGGGCTAGGGACCGGTAGGGCGAACCGGGCGCACAATGCAGGCGTACGACCCCGTGCGGACGAACTGCCGTACGGGGCCGTACGATTCCGCGTCCCCGGCTCCGGGCCGACCGTCCGGTGCGGGGGCGCCGTGCAAGTCAGGCACTCAACCACCCTCCGAGGAGCCCCCATTGCGCATCGCGACGCCCCGCCGGTACCTGATGTGCCCACCGGCGCACTACCGAGTGACGTACAGCATCAACCCCTGGATGGACCCGCGGAAACCGGTGGACCCCGCGCTCGCGATGTTCCAGTGGGAGGACCTGCGGGAGCGCTACCGCGGGCTCGGCCACACCGTGGAGGTGCTCGACGCGCTGCCGGGCCTGCCCGACATGGTGTTCGCCGCGAACGGTGCCACCGTCGTGGACGGCCGGGTGCTGGGCGCGCGGTTCGCCAACCCCGAGCGCACCGCGGAGGCCCCGGCGCACCTCGCCTGGTTCCGCGCGCACGGCTACCCCGACATCCGCGAGCCGGAGCACGTCAACGAAGGGGAGGGCGACTTCGCGGTGACGTCCTCCTGGCTGCTGGCCGGGCAGGGCTTCCGCAGCAGCCCCCTCGCGCACGACGAGGCGCAGGAGTTCTTCCGCCGCCCCGTCATCAGCCTCGAACTCACCGACCCCCGCTACTACCACCTCGACACCGCGCTCGCCGTCCTCGACGACGCCGCCGACGAGATCATGTACTACCCGGGCGCCTTCACCCCCGGCAGCCGCGCCGTCCTCGCCCGGCTCTTCCCCGACGCGCTGCTCGCCACGGCCGAGGACGCCGCCGCCTTCGGCCTCAACGCCGTCAGCGACGGCCGCAACGTGCTGCTGCCGCGCGCCGCCAAGGGCCTGCGCGGGCCGCTGCGCCGCCGCGGTTTCGCGCCGGTCGCCGTCGACCTGTCCGAGTTCCACAAGGCAGGCGGCAGCGTCAAGTGCTGCACGATGGAGCTGCGCCCGCAGGTGCCCCCGGCGCCTCCGGTTCCGTAGTGCGGTGCGGGTGGATCAGAGGGCGGCCGGTGCGCGGGTGGGGGAGGACCTCCACCGGGTGCCGGTAGACCCGGGTGAGCAGCGGCGCGGTGAGCACATCGGCGGGGGAGCCGTCGGCGGCGATCAGGCCGCCGGCCAGGACGGCGACGCGGTCGGCGTGCGCCGCGGCGAGCCCGAGGTCGTGCAGGACCACGACGACGGCCCGCCCGGCGGCGGCCTGACCGCGGCAGACCCGCAGCACCAGCTCCTGGTGGCGCAGGTCCAGCGCCGCGGTCGGCTCGTCGAGCAGCACCAGCGGCGCCTGCTGGGCCAGGACGCGGGCGAGGCCGACGCGGGCGCGCTCCCCGCCCGACAGCGCGGGACAGGGGCGCGCCGCCAGCGCCCGCACCTCGGTGGCGGCCATGGCGGCGGCGACCGCGGAGCCGTCGTCGCGCCCCGCCCAGGGCGCCCGGCCCATCCGCACCACCTCCTCGACGGTGAACGGGAAGGCGAGCGGCGCGGACTGCGGCAGCACCGCCCGGCGCAGGGCGAGTTGGGCGGCCGTCCAGGACGCCACGGGCGCGCCGTCCACCCGCACCTCACCGTCCCCGGCGGGCAGGTCACCGGCGAGCGCGGCCAGCAGCGTGGACTTGCCGGCCCCGTTGGGCCCGACCAGCGCCAGCACCTCCCCGGCCCGCACGTCCAGCGACACCCCCGCCAGCACCTCCCGACCGCCCAGCGACACCCGCACCTCGCGGGCGGCGGCGAGCACGTCGCCGGGCCGGGCGGGCGCGGGAGGCGCCGGCCGCGCCGTGAACAGCCCGCGCAGCCCCCGGCGGCCGGGCAGCGTACGCCCGCTCACGCCCAACCCCCTTGCCGGCCACGGGTCCTGCGCAGCAGCCAGAAGAAGAACGGGCTGCCGACGAGCGCGGTCAGCACCCCGAGCGGAAGCTCGGCCGGCGCCGCCAGGGTCCGCGCGGCCAGGTCCGCGGCCACCAGCACCAGGGCCCCGCCCAGCGCGCTGCCCGGCAGCAGGAAGCGGTGGCCGGGGCCCGCCGCCATCCGCAGCAGGTGCGGCACCACCAGCCCGACGAAGGAGACGATGCCCGCGACCGCCACCGCGGCGGCGGTCAGCAGCGCCACCACCGCGATCAGCGCCAGCCGCGTCCGCTCCACGTCGACCCCAAGGTGCCGGGCCTGCCGCTCGCCGAGCGCCAGCAGGTCCAGCCGGCGCGCGTACCAGGGCGCCACGGCGAGCCCGGCCACCGCGCACGGCAGCACCGCGAGCACCTTCGGCCAGGTCGCCTGCGCCAGCGAACCCAGCTGCCAGAACGTGATCTCGGTGAGCTGCGCGCTGTCCGCGGAGAACACGCACAGCCCGATCGCCGCGCCCGCGAAGGCGTTGACGGCGATGCCGGTGAGCACCAGCGTCACCACCTCCGTACGGCCGCCGGAGCGGGACAGCCCGTAGACCACCAGGACGGTCAGCAGACCCGCGGCGAACGCGCAGACCGTGACCGTCCAGTTCCCGGCGAAGCCGAGGCCGAGCGCGATCGACCCGGCGGCGCCGACCGCGGCGCCCGAGGAGATCCCGATCACGCCCGGCTCGGCCAGCGGGTTGCCGAACACGCCCTGCATCAGCGCGCCCGCGCAGCCGAGCGACGCGCCGACCAGCACCGCGAGTACCACCCGCGGCATCCGCACGTCCCACAGCACCGACTCGCCCACCCGGTCCAGCCGGTGGCCGCCGAGCCCGGCCCGGTGCGCCACCGACGCCATGACGTCACCGGTGCCGAGGTGATAGGCCCCCACGCCGACCGACAGCAGCACCACCAGCACCAGGCCGACGGCAAGTCCCGTACCGAGCAGGGTGTTGCGCCGCCCCCATGGCCAACGGACGCCGGAAGCAGCGGGCTTGGCGGCGGGCGCGCCGGAATCGGGGCCCGCGGGGGCGGCCGTGGTGTCCTGGGATGCCGTCACTTCGCCGACTCCCTTATCCCGTGGGCCAGTTCACGCAGCACCACATCCGTGCGCGGTCCGAAGTTCAGCAGGGTGCCGTCGTCGATCGCGACCACCTGGCGGTCCAGTCCGGCCGGGGTCTGGGCGACGCCCGGCACCTTCTCCAGGCCCGCGACCCCGCCCACCGACCGGAGCCCCTCGGTCATCACCAGGATGACGTCGGGCGCGGCCTTCACCAAGGCCTCGGCGGTGATCGGGGTGAAGTCCTTCGTCAGGCCGGACGCCACGCCCGCGTCGGTGCCCCCGGCCGCGGCGATCAGGGAGTCGGCGCCGGAGCCGCGCCCGCCGATCAGGTAGACGGACGCGGTGCCGCGCAGGTAGAGGAAGGCGACCCGCGGCCTGCGCGCCTCGGCCGGAACCTCCCGGCGGACGGCGGCGATCCGCTGCGCGGTGCGGGTACGCAGCTTCTTCCCCGCTGACGCCACGCCGAGCGCGGCGGCCACCGCGTCGATCCGCGGGCCGACGTCGGACAGCGAGGTCGCGGCCGGGAGGACCACCAGCGGTACGCCCGCCGCCCGGATCTGCGCGATCGCGTCGGCCGGGCCGGTGGTGGACTCGGCGAGGACGACCGTCGGACGCAGCGAGAGCACGCCCTCCGCGGACACGTCGTGCGCGCGGGTGACCAGGGGGAGCTTGGCCGCCTGAGCGAAGGTCGCCGAGATGTCGCGGGCCACCACACGGCTGCCCAGCCCGAGGGTGAAGACCACCTCGGACAGGCCGCCGGTGAGCGGGATGATCCGGTCGTCGCTGCGCACGGTGACGGTACGGCCGTCGGACGACCTTACGGTGGCGGGAAGTCGGGGCGCGGGGGTGCCGGACAGCGGCTGTACCAGGTCGGCGGCGGACGCGGTGGACCCGGCCGGGGCGGGCGTGCCCGGCGAGGCGCTGCCGCCGCACCCGGCCAGCAGGACCGCCAGTGCGAGGGCGAGTGCGGCGGCCCACCGCCGTCCCGTCGCGCGCGACCCCACGTTCCCCGTCCCGTCCGTGCTGTGTACCGGCCCTCTTCGCACTGCTCGCCGCCTCCTCGTCGTCGTCACCGTCACCGTCACCGTCCCGGACCTCCGGGGGCGGGCTTCCCGCCGCCCATGAGGTTAGCTTAGGTTAGCCTTACCTAAGTTGGTCGGTTCTTGAGAGGTCCGTATGCCGTTGCTCCGCCCTGCCCGGGCCCGGGCCCGTGTGCGCCGCCGCGTACGGCTCCGGCCGCGCATCGCCACCTGCCTCGCGCTGCTCGCCGCCGCGCTCCTCGCGCCGGTGACCGCCGCGCACGCGGCTCCGCAGGACGCGCCCACCCGCACGGTGCTGGGCGGCCGGCTGGACTGGGGCATCAAGGCGTCGTTCCAGAGCTACGTCACCGGCCCCATCGCACAAGGCAGTTGGAGCCTGACCGGGGGCGCCGACACCGTCGGCAGCAGCCAGTTCCGCTTCCCGTCCGCGCAGGGCACGTACGACCCGGCCACCGGCGCGCTCACCGCCGGCTTCCAGGGTGGCGTGCACTTCGTCGGACACCGCCAGAGCAGCGGGAGCTACGTCCTCGACCTGGCCATCTCCCGCCCCACCGTGCGGATCTCCGGCCGCACCGGCACCCTCTACGCCGACATGCGCAGCAAGGACAAGGACACCGGGAAGTTCACCACCGCCGCCCAAGTACCGCTCGCCGCACTCGCGTTGGGCGAAGTCAGCACCAAGGGCGCCACCGGCACGCAGCTCGACCTCGGCACCGTCCCGGCGACGCTCACCGCGCAGGGCGCCCGCGCCTTCGCCGGCTACTACACCGCGGGCACCGCCCTCGACCCGGTCACCTTCTCCGTCGACCTGCACCGCCCCGCCGCCGCGACCACCGGCTCGCCCGCCAAGTCGCCCCCGTCAACCCCGAGTCCGAACACCACGTCCGGCCCGCTGACCGGCGGCGCCGTCGACTGGGGCATACGCCGCACCTTCCGCGAGTACGTCAGCGGCGACATCGCGCACGGCCGGACAGAGGTCTCCGGCGGGGCCCAGGACGGCGGCGCCGTCTACCGCTTCGGCAGCGGCAAGGGCAGCTACGACGCGAAGACCCGCACCCTGGACGCCTCGTTCACCGGAACCGTCCGCTTCCTCGGCCTGCGCGCGGCCGACGGATCGTACGGGCTCGACCTCGCGCTCAGCGGCGTACGCGTCCACCTCGCCGGCACCAAGGGCACCCTCTACGCCGACGGGACCGCCTTCGCCACCTTCACCGCGCCCGCCGCGCCCACACCCAGGAACGGCCTGCTCACGGTCGCCGACGCGCCCACCGAACTCACCGCGCAGGGCGCCGCGAAGTTCAACGGCCTGTACACCGCGGGCACATCGATGGACCCGATCAGCGTGTCCGCCGCCCTGACGGCGAGCGCGAAGCTGCCCGCGCTGCCGGACATCGGCACCGCCCCGACCACGGCCGCCGCCGCACCCGCGACGACGCCCGCACCGCCCGCCGGCAGTGCGCCCGCCGCCGCTCCGCACCCCGAAAACGCCTCCGACGGCACCGGCGCCGGTGCCGGGACGGTCACCGCGCTGTCCCTCGGCGCGGCGGCCGTCCTCGCGGCGGCCGCGTTCGCCCGGGTCCGCGGCCGCGGGCGCCGCGGCGACGACCGGGCCGCCACCGTACCCGGGTCCGGCGACGGACCCGCCCCTGAGCCCGGTCTCGGGCCCGGACCGACATCCGGGCCCGAGGCCGACTGAAGCCGGCGGCAGCGGATACCCCGCGCCCGCTGCCGCCGGCCCCCCAACTCCCTTCGCCCGTAAACCCCTTGCGCATCGCACCCGTTGCGCCCCAAAGGAGGCACTCCGTCATGTCCGCGCTCACCCGTATGCCCCGACGGCACCGCTCCCGCCTGCTCGCCCTCGCCATCGCCGCCGCCACCGCCGGGGGCGCCGCCGCGCTCGGCCTGCCCGCGCTCGCCGCCGCCGCGGACGCCCCACCGCCGACCCTGCCGCTGACCGGCGGAACCTTCGACTGGGGCGTGAAGCAGTCCTTCCGCGGCTACGTCACCGGCATCGCGGCGGGCACCATCACCACCGCCGACGGCGCGACCGCCAACGACGACGGCACCTACCGCTTCACCCACGGCACCGGCACGTACGACACCAGCACGCACTCCGTGACGGTCGCGTTCGACGGCAGCGTGGAGTTCGCCTCCACACTGCACGGCTTCGACATCAAGCTCGCCGACATCAAGCTGACCACCACCGGCACGACCGGCACCCTCACCGCCGACGTCACCTCGGCGGGCACCACCTCCGAGGACGTGGACTTCGCCGCGCTCGACCTGTCGGCGGCCACCGCGGGCCACGGCTCCGACGGCAGCATCACCTACGACGCGATCGCGACCGCGCTCACCGCGGACGGCGCGCAGGCGTTCAACGGGATGTACCAGGCGGGTACGGCGCTCGACCCCGCGAACCTCGCGGTGACGGCGGGCTCGGCCACGACGACCCCGGCGACCACCCCGCCCACCACCCCGCCGACGACGGCACCCACGACGGCACCCAGCACCGAGCCGGCCACGACCGGGCCGACCACCGGGCCGACCACGACGGCTCCCGCCACGACGGACCCGGCGACCACCGCGCCCGCGGCTCCCACCGGCACCGACGCCGACACCGACGAGGGCACCGGCGCCACCGTGGTGGACGGCAACCTCGACTGGGGCGTGAAGGAGTCCTTCCGCAGCTACGTCACCGGCCCGATCGCCGACGGCAAGGCCGAGTTGAGCGGGGGCGCCGCCAACACCGCTGCCGGCTACCGCTTTCCGAAGGGAACCGGCACCTGGGACGCCGACGGCAAGGCGCTCAACGTGTCCTTCGCCGGCGGCGTCCACTTCCTCGGGCACCTCACCGACGGCACCTACCTGCTCGACCTGTCCTTCAGCAACCTCAAGGTGACCACCAGCGGCAGCACCGGCACCCTGACGGCCGACGTCACCAGCAAGGACATGTCCACGGGGAAGTCCAGCAGTTACGACGACCTCGACGTGGCCACCCTCAGCAAGGTGTCGCCCACGGTCAACGGGGAGGTGGTCACCGTCAGTTCGGCCGCCGCCTCGCTCACCGCCGACGGGGCGGGCGTCTTCAGCGGGTTCTACCAGGCCGGCGACGCGCTCGACCCGGTGACCGTCGCGGTCTCCCTCGAGGAGGGCGCCGCGCTCCCCACCGCCTCGACTGCCTCCACCGGCACCTCCGCGGCGGACACGTCGTACGGTGCCGCCACGGTCGGCGGCACCGGCGGCACCACCGACGGCGCCACGCTCGCGTCCACCGGGTCCGACACCCCCGTCCCCCTCCTCCTCGGCGCGGCCGCCGCCCTCGTCGTCACCGGCGCCGCCGCCACGGCCCTCGTAGCCCGCTCCCCCCGCCCGCGCCGCACCACCGGCTGACGCCCCCGGGGTACCGGGCTCACGCCGCGGCACCCTCCTCCGGCGTCCCGTGCCGCGTGTGT
>NZ_JBAGKC010000031.1:0-86123 GCF_037034245.1 Streptomyces sp. CA2R106 | reverse complement strand
GCGTCATGGGCCGGGCCTGCCGGGTGCGGTGTGGTGCGGGTGCGGAGGCGGGCTGGGGGGCGGGTCACGAGGTGCCCGCCGTGAAGGTGACGATGGTGGTGACGTCCCCGCCCGGGGTGGGGGTGCACGCGTCGGAGGAGCCGGCGCACGGGCCGGTCCAGCTGCCCGGGAGGTAGCCCGGGCTGATGACGGTGCCGATGCCGGCCGAGCCGGTGGTCGAGGTGCTGCCGGACGACGTGCCCGAACCGTCGGTCGTGCCGGTGGCGCCGCTGGTGCTCCCCGCGGTGCTCGTGCTGCCGGTGCCGCCGGTGTCCGCGCTCCCGCTGCTGGTGGTCCCGGTGGTGCTGGAGCCGTCCGTGGCCGCGGGGTCTCCGTGGGCTTCGAGGCGCAGCGGCGTCTTCGTGTCGTAGTAGCGGACGGTGCAGGGGGCGGCCTGGTCGCAGGTGGTGACGGCGCCGTCGGAGCTGATGTCGACGTAGCCGTGGCGGCGCCCGTCGGCGTCGGGGGCGACGGTGACCTTGACCGTGGCGAAGGCGCGGCCGGTGAGACGGGCGGTGCTCTTGCCGCCCTTGCCGTAGCTGACCGTGAGGGTGTCTGCGCGGCTGCCGAGCGCCGTGGGTGCGAACCGGACGGTCACGCTGCAACTGCCGCCTGCGGCGAGTCCCTTGGCCTGCGCCGGGGTGCCGCCGGCCTCGTCGTCGAGGAAGCCGGGCGCCGTGGTGGCCTCGGTGTGGCACGAGCCCTGCGTGATGGCGAAGTCGGAGCGGGCCGAGAGGGAGATCGCGTCCAGGGCGACGGATCTGCTGTTGGGGTTGGTGATGGTGAGCTTGGCGACGGGCGCGGTGCCGGACGGGCCGGCGTGGACGTCGCCGTAGTCCGCGGTGCCCTTGATCGTGAGGGGGTGCAGCTCGGTGTCCGGGTCGGTCGGCGCACCGGTCGCGGCGGGGTCGGTGCTGCCCGGGGCGCCCTGGGTGCCGGTGCCGTCGTACCGCCGGGGGCCGGGCAGGCCGCCGGACGACGCCGGGCCGCCCTTCGCGCCGGCCGCCGAGGTGCCGCTGTGCCGGCTGGCGCCGCCCACACCGCCGAGCCCGTCGCGGCCGACGGCGCCGACCGCCACGGCGACGCCGGTCGCCAGGACCGCGGTGGCGGTCCCCACCCCGACCAGTGCTCTGCGGCTGCGGCGCCGCGCCCGGGCTCTGCGCCGCCGGCCGGTCGAGCGTCCGATGCCCGACAGCCGCTTGCCGAGCAGGGTGCGCGCGGCGCCCGCGCCGCCCGTGTCCCGGGTGCCGCCGCTGCTGCCCGCGGCGAGCGCCAGATTCGCCCGGGTGTCCTCCGCCGCGGGGCTGTTCCCGAGGCGGGTGCGCCTTGTGTGCAGCTCCAGCGCGTGGGTCAGCGCGGCCATGGCCGCGCCGCGGCGGCCCTCCAGGAGGTGCAAGGTGCCCTCCTGGTGGGCGAAGTGGGCCTCGGCGACCGGGTCCGGCAGCCGCTGCGCCGCGATGCGCCCGATGTCGAGTGCCCGCTGCCAGGACCGCCAGTGGCCCTGGAGGCACAGCACCGGTTCCACGGTCAGGGCGAGCGCGACCACGGTGTCCCACGCGCCGTGGCTCGCTGCCGCGTCCAGCAACGGCACTGCCACGTCGGCGGCTTGCCCCGCCTCCTCGCTGCCCGGATCGCGCGCCTCGATCCAGCCGGCCAGGGCCCGCAGGGCGGTGCGGAGGTCGAGGTGGGGGTGGAGCAGCCGCAGGTAGGGCTCGGGCAGGCCGGTCGGCAGGCCGAAGCGGTCGCCGTGCTTCTCGGCGAGCCCTCGGGCGCACAGCTGCTCGAACCGCTTGGTACCGGGCTCGACTTCGGCCATGGCCGCGACGAGCCGGGCCGGCAGGTGGGCGCCGCCCAGCAGCGCCAGGACGGCCAGCACCCGTTTGGACCGCGGGCCGAGCACGGCGATCGCCAGTTCGTCCAGCACCTCGGGGTCCGGCTCCACCTCGCACGCCAGCTCGGCGATGCCCCGGCCTTCGTACCGCACCAGCGCGGCGGCTTGGCGCAGCGCGAGGGGTCGGCCGCCGAGTGCGGCCACCAGCCGGTGGGACGGAGGGAGTTCGGCGCCCGCGACGATCCGGCCGAGGAAGCGGGAGAACAGGGTCACCGCGTCCTCGGCGGCAAGGCCCGGCAGGGGGTGCGAGACGCCGAGCCGCCCGACGCCCGGCCGGACCGCGCCGATCAGCACCGCGCAGCCGCGTAACGCGTCGCGCAGTTCGGCGATCTGCGGCGGGTCGTATCCCACGTCGTCCAAGGCGACGACGGCGACGACCTGTTCGAGGGCGTGGCGGCACTCCTCGGTGCTCAGCCGGGGTGCCCCGGGCGGGTATTCGTAGAATTCGCGGACCAGGTCCTGGAGGAAGTCCTCGAGGTCGGCGGCGCCGGCGCGGATATATGCGTCCGGTGCGACAGCGCGCAGCAGGGAGGTCTTTCCCGATCCGCACGGCGCGGTGAATTCGACCATACGGCGCGACCGCACCACGCTGCGCAACAGACCCAGTTGTTCTTCCCGCCCCACGAGTGTGCCCACGACACCCGTGTGGGGGTGGCGCACCCGGCGCTCGGGCAGGAGCAGGGCCGGGTCGTCCGGGCTGCCGCCCCCGTCGTGGCCTCCCCCGCCGCGCCCCCCGCCGCGACCGCCGCCGCGCCGGCCGGTCTCGGGCGCGGCGCGCTCCAGCCTGATGCCTTGGCCGCGACCGCCGACCGACAGGCGGAACTCCCCGAAAACGAACCCTTCCATTTCTGCCCCCGGAACCCCTGTTTCCCCGGTCATCCCCGGCTTCCCGGACGGGAATGAACGCGGCGCTCCCTGCGCCACGCGAGAACCACGCTACGGGCTGCGTCCGCCGCCATGCGCAAAGTTATCCACAGCCCGCGGGAGAAGTCCGATATTCAGCCCATGAGTCCGGCTGATGCGAGGGAGGGGGCGCGGACGCGGCGAGGCCCGGCACGTCGGACGTGCCGGGCCTCGTGGCCGGTCCGTGCGGGGGCGGGCCGTCTCCGGTCCGCGCCCCGCCGGCGGGCGGGGCGGGGGCTCACCGCTTCTCGGGTTCCGGGCGGCCGTAGCGGCGGTTGAACCGCTCGACGCGGCCGGCGGAGTCCATGACGCGCTGGGTGCCGGTGTAGAAGGGGTGGCTCGCCGACGAGACCTCGACGTCGAAGACCGGGTAGGTCCGGCCGTCGGTCCACTGAATGCTCTTGTCACTGGTGAGCGTGGAACGGGTCAGGAAGGCGTCGCCGGAGGCGCGGTCGCGGAAGACGACGGGGCCGTAGGCGGGGTGGATGGAGGGCTTCATGGCGTTCAGCGCTCCTCTCGGAAGTCGACGTGGCGACCCGCGACGGGGTCGTACTTGCGGAGGGTCATGCGGTCGGGGTCGTTCCGCCGGTTCTTGCGGGTCACGTAGGTGTAGCCGGTGCCCGCGGTGGACCGGAGCTTGACGACGGGACGCAGTTCGTTTCTGGCCATGCCATCATTATACGACTTTGGTTTTCATTTTCAAGAGGTCCCTCACCCGCTGGCCGGTGGGCGATACCTCCTGACCGCATAACGCGTATACGCCGCCGAACAGTCCCTTTAAGGTCGGCTTGGTGACAGTCGACGCCCCAGCCGTATCGCCGCGGCCTGCCGCCCCCTCCCCCGCGGACCCCTCGTCGGCGGCCGGTGCGGTGGAGTGGCCGTCGGCCCGCGCGCTGCTGTGGGGGGCGCTGCGCTCCCGGCGCCGGGACCTGGTGGCCGCGTCGGCGCTCTACAGCACGCACCAGCTCGGCGAGTCGATGGTGCCGGTGGTGGTCGGGGCGACGGTGGGCCAGGCCGTCGCGGGCGGCGGCCGGTGGGCGATCGCGCTCTGGCTGGGCGTGCTCGCCGCGGACTTCGTCCTGCTGTCCCTATCGTTCCGGTTCGGCGCCCGCGCCAGCATGCGGGCCAAGCAGCACACCGGGCACGTCGTCCGGATGTGGGTGGCCGAACGGGTGCTGCGGCCGGCCGGCGGCGTACGGCTGGCCCCCGGCGACCTGCTCACCCGCGCGGCCAGCGACGCCGGCCGGGTCGGCGCGTTCGCGGGGGTCGTCGCGCAGACGGTGGCCGCGGTCGCGGTCCTCGCGGTGTCCACGGGGCTGCTGCTGTGGTTCTCGCTGCCGCTGGGCGCGGTGATCCTGCTCGGTACGGCGCTGCTGCTCGTGGTGCAGGACAGGGTGGCGGGGCGCTTGCGGCGGCACAGCGGTACGGAGCAGCACGAGGCCGGGCGGGCGGCGGTGCTCGCGGAGGATCTGGTGCGCGGCATGCGGGTGTTGAAGGGGATCGGGGCGGAGCGGACCGCGGCGGCGGAGTACGGGCGGGCCAGCCAGGTCGCGTTGGGCGCGTCGCTGCGGGCGGTGTCGTCGCAGTCGCTGCTGTCGGCGGTGGGAACGGCCTTCACCGGCGGGTACTTGGCGGTGATCGCGGGAGTGGGCGGGTGGCTCACACTTTCGGGTCGAATGGGTTTGGGCGAGTTTGTGGCGGCTTTGGGATTGGCAAGATTCGTGGTGGGACCGATGCAGGTGGTGTCGGGGGCGAGTGCGGCGTATGCGCGGGCGGTGGCGTCCGCGGGGCGGGTCCTTGAGGTCGTGGAGATACCGGAAGAGGTGCGGGACGGCCTCGATCCGGGTGAGTGGGCAGACGGGCGGGTCGTGGTGTCGGAGGTCGAGGTGGAGGGGTTCACGGGAGTGTCGTTCGTCGCCGAGCGCGGCGAGTTGACGGGGCTGGTGGTCGATGTGCCCGGGGTCGCCGGGCGGATTCCGGGGCTGCTGGTGCGGGAGGGCGAGCCCGGGAGCGGGCGGGTCGAGGTCGGCGGGAAGGAGGTGGGCGAGGTGGCGTTGGCGGATCTGCGCGCGCGGGTACTGGTGTCGCCGCATGACGCCGTGTTGTTCCCGGGCACCATCGCGGAGAACATCGCGCTGCTCGCGCCCGACGAGAAGGCCGCGGAGCGCGGCACTTGGGCGGCGTTCGCGGACCAGGTGATCGACACGGTGCCCGGTGGGGCGCAGGCGCCCGTCGGCGACCGCGGGGAGAGCCTGTCCGGCGGCCAGCGGCAGCGCGTCGCCCTCGCCCGCGCCCTGGCCGCCGATCCGCCGGTGCTGGTGCTGCACGACCCGACGACTGCGGTGGACGCGGCCACGGAGGACCGTATCGCCAGCCGGTTGCGGGAGTTGCGGGCGCGCGACGGGCGGACCTCGCTGCTGGTGACCACCAGCCCGGCGCTGCTCTCCCGCTGCGACCGGGTCTTCTTCCTGCGCCCCGCGCCGAGCAGCGCGCCGGCAGCGACGCCCGCGGGCGAGGGTGCGCCGGTCGCGCCGCACGGAGCCCCTGGCGGCCGGCTCGCGGCGGACAGCGGCACCCACGCCGAGCTGATGCGCGACAACGCCGCGTACCGGGAGCTGCTGACCCGATGAACGCCACCGGCTCCACCGCCAACTCCCCTGCCACCACCGCCGACGCCTCCTCCGATACCTCCGACGCCTCCGGCACCGCCGCCGCGGAGGCCGTCGACATGTCGACGAAGCCCCGACCACTGCTGCCGGTCGCCGACGGCCGCCGGACCCGCGGATATCTGCGCGGCGTCCTGCGCAGGCGCCGGGCGCTGCTCGCCGCGACCCTGGCCGTGATGATCGCCCAGAGCGCGCTCGGTCTCGTCGGACCGATCGCCATCGGCCGGGTGACGCAGGCGGTCGTCGACGGCCGCGGCACATCGGCGGTGATCGGGCCGGTCGTCCTGCTCGCCGTGGCGGCGGTGCTCGGCGCCCCGGCCACCTGGGCGTCGAACGTCCTGCTCGCCCGGGTCGTGCTGCCGGAAGTGGCCGAGTTGCGCGAGGAGGTGGTCGGCACGGCGCTCGGCCTCCCGGTGGACACCGTGGAGGCGGGCGGCAGCGGCGACCTCGTCTCGCGCGTGTCCGGCGATGTGGAGCGCGTCACCGAGGCGGCGCAGGGCGGCTTCGGGAGTTTCGTGTCGGCGGCGCTGGCGATCCTGGCCACCCTGGTCGGACTGGCCTCGCTGGACTGGCGGTTCGCGCTCGCCGGGCTGCTCGCGGTGCCGCTTCAGGCGTACACCCTGCGCTGGTACCTGCGCACGTCCCGCCCGATCTACGCCGCCGGCCGCACCGCCGAGGGCCACCGCACCTCCACGCTGCTGGGCGCGTTCGGCGCCCTGCCGACCGTACGGGCACTGCGCCTGGGCCGCCGCCAGTACGCCCGGGTCGAGGAGGCGTCCCTTGAAGCGGCGGGGTACGAGTTCAGGGCCATCCGCACCGCCACCCGCTTCTTCGGGCGGCTCAACGTCGCGGAGTTCATCGGGCTCGGCGCGATCCTGCTCACCGCCGCGGTGCTGGTCCGGTCCGGTTCGGCGAGCGTCGGAGCGGCGACCACGGCCGCCCTCTTCTTCGTCGGGCTCTTCGACCCGATCAACATGGTGCTGGGCGCGTTCGACAGCGTGCAGCAGGCCGCGGCGGGGCTGGCCCGCCTGATCGGGGTGCTCGACGCGGCTCCCGCGAGGACCGCCGGGGCGCCCGAGCCACGTCCCGCGCCCTCGCCCGCACCGGCGCTCCCCCGTACCCGGCCCGGGCCGCCCGTCCTCCGCCTCGAGTCGGCGGACTTCGGCTACGGCGAGGGGCCCGACGTCGTCCACGGGGTGACCGTGCGGATCGAGCCGGGCCGTCATGTCGCGGTGGTGGGCACCACCGGGTCCGGCAAGTCCACGATGGCCACGCTCCTCGCCGGCCTGCGGACGCCCCGGCGCGGCAGCGCGACGCTGGACGGGGTGCCGCTCACCGACCTCTCCCCCGCCGAGCTGCACCGCACGGTCGCGCTCGTCACCCAGGAGACCCATCTCTTCGCCGGCACCGTGGCCGACAACATACGCTTGGCGCGGCCCGAGGCGTCCGACACGGAGGTGGGCGCCGCCCTGGAGGCGGTCGGCGCGGCCGGATGGGTCGGCGCGCTGCCGGACGGCGCCGCCACGGTGATCGGTGCCGGCGGCCACCACCTCGGCCCCAGCCAGGCCCAACACCTCGCCCTGGCCCGCCTGTTCCTGCTCGATCCGGACGTGGTGGTGCTCGACGAGGCCACGGCCGAGGGCGGCAGCGACTCCGCGCGACTCCTCGACACCGCCGCTGCCCGGGTACTGCGGGGGCGCAGCGCGCTGCTCGTCGCCCACCGGCTCGCGCAGACCGCGACGGCGGACACGATCCTCGTCATGGAGGCAGGGCGGGTGACCGAGCAGGGCACCCATGAGGAGTTGCGCGCGGCCGGGGGCACGTACGCGGTGCTGTGGGACGCCTGGTCGCGGCCGAGCTGAGCGCGCGGGCGGAGCCCCTGGCCGGCCGGCTCGACAGTCACCCGTGCCGGACCCGGGCGGGCCGGGCGACGAGCGACGAGGGCGTGCGATGCCGGCTGGGTGCGGCGGCGGCCCGGGGTGCTCCAACTCGCTGCCGAGCAGCGGCTGTCGCTGGACGGCACGGCCAAGTACGGGCTGCCCCAAGACGGTCGGCCGTCTCGGGCCGCGTGATCGGGCAGGTCGGCGAGAACCGGTTCGGCGGCATCCTGGCTGCGGCAGGCACGATCGGCAGCAGCTGGTAGCGCACCGGGGGATCGCCCCGCTCGCCTCCGACGCGCTGTTGCACGCGGGACCCCTACCCTCCGTGCCCCGCACCCGCGTCAGGACCAGGCGATGTCACCGTAGCGGTCGACGAAGCGCCCGCTGCCCGCGCCCGGGCCCTCGGTCGCCAGCGCGACGATCGCGTCGGTGCCCTCGGTGACGGTCTGGGTGCCGCGGTGGTCGTTGAGGTCGGTCGCGGTGTAGCCGGGGTCGGCGGCGTTGACGCGGATGTCGGGCAGGGCCTTGGCGTACTGCGTGGTCAGCATGGTGAGCGCCGCCTTCGACGCGCAGTACAGCGGCACGACCACATGGAACTCGGGCCGGGACGGGTCGTGGGTGAAGGCGAGCGAGCCCATGCCGCTGCTGACGTTGATGATGGCAGGGTCGTCCGACCGGCGCAGCAGTGGCAGGAACGCGGCAGTGGTGCGGACCGCGCCGGTGACATTGACGTCGAAGACGGCTCGGGCGTCGGCGGCGGTGAGTTCGCCGGGACCGCCGGACGGGCCGTGCACGCCCGCGTTGTTGATCAGGACGTCGATCCGGCCCTCGTGGGCGGCGATGTCGGCGGCAGCGGCGGCCACGGACGCGTCGTCGGCGACGTCGATGGGGACGTAG
Organism: Streptomyces sp. CA2R106; assembly: GCF_037034245.1. Lineage (NCBI taxonomy): Bacteria > Bacillati > Actinomycetota > Actinomycetes > Kitasatosporales > Streptomycetaceae > Streptomyces > Streptomyces sp. CA2R106. The sequence goes on along the minus strand of NZ_JBAGKC010000031.1, from coordinate 77,847 downwards.
CGCGCGCCCACTGCCGCGGCTGCCTTCTCGCCCAGGGCGCGGTCGCGCGCTCCGAGGAGGACGGTGTGGCCCTGTGCGACGAGGCGGCGGGCGGTCTCGCGGCCGAGGCCCTTGTTGGCTCCGGTGATGAAAGTGATCGTCATGGGTTCGATGGTGCCGCCGGCCGGAGGGGCCGACCAGGGACGGTTCGACGGTAGGAACAGCCGTACCACCTTCGTGGCTGCCGCTCCGTTTCCGGGTGCGCGAGCATGGAAGCATGGACGACGTGCGCGGCAGGGACAGCACACCGACGGCAGCCGGAGGGGCGGGCCGCCCGGCGCCCGCGGCCACGCCGGAGCCGACACCCGGGCCGGGACTCGGGCTCGGGCTCGGGCTCGGCGCGACGATCCGCACCTGGCGCGACCGCCTCCCCCCGGCCGCCGTCGGCCTGCCCGTCGCCCACGGACGGCGGGCCACCGGGCTGCGGCGCGAGGAACTGGCCGACCTCGCCGGGGTCTCGGTCGACTACGTCGTACGCCTGGAACAGGGGCGCGCCACGACTCCCTCGTCCTCCGTGGTGGCCGCCCTCGCCCGCGCCCTGCACCTGACCACCGCGGAGCGGGACCACCTCTACCGGCTGGCCGGGCTGGTCCCGCCGGTGAACGGCACGGTCTCCGACCACCTCCCGCCCGGCATGAACCGCGTGCTCACCCGCCTCCAGGGCACGGCCGCCGCCGTCTTCGCCGCGGACTGGCAGCTGCTGTGGTGGAACCGCGGCTGGGCCGCGCTGATCGGCGACCCGTCCGGCGCGCCCCCGCAGCAGCGCAACTTCGCCCGCGACCGCTTCCCGGTGGAGGGCAGCACCAGGGTCCTGTCGCGGTGGCCGGTGATCGAGGCGGACCGCCCCGCCACCGACGCCGCCGTGGTCTCCGACCTGCGCCGCGCCACCGGGCGCTTCCCCCGGGACCGCCGTCTGGCCGCGCTGATCCGCGACCTGACCGCGGGCAACGAGCGGTTCGCCGAGCTGTGGGCGGCCGGCACGGTCGCCGCGCACCGCGAGGACCACAAGAGGGTCGAGCACCCGGTGGTCGGCACCGTGACGGTGGACTGCGACGTCCTGACCGACGGCGACTCCGAGCTGAAGGTCGTCATCATGACGGCCGCGGTCGGCAGCGAGGACGAGACCCGGCTGCGGCTGAGCATCGTCGCAGGATCGGACTACGGGGCCGAACACGACAGCGCGCCCGCATCAACCGGCACGTCCGCGCCGAGCGCCGGGCTCCCGCCGGGCGCCGCCCCCTCATCCAGCACGGGGACCGCGCCCACCGCACCAGTGCGCTGATCGTCACCGCCCGGTCACACGGCGACAACACCCCGCTCGTAGCGTCAGCCGCACGCCGGTCGGCACCGTCCGGCCCCGCGAAACACCGCGCACGGACGCGTCGGGCGGGCACCTCCCGCAGGCACCCCCGCCCGTAGGCGCCCCCACCCGTAGGCGCCCTGGCGCGGGCACCCGCGGGCGCCCCGGGCATGTCTCAGACGATTGCCACCCGGCTCTCAGAGGAACCCCAGAAACCGTTCCTAGGGTCGGTGGCATGGAACAGCGCAGACCGTTGGCGGACCGCGAAGGCGGGGGGTGGGCGGCCATGGCCGGCACACACGGCGACGGTACGGGCGCGGCCCCGGTCCCACCGCGAGCGGAGGAGGACGCCGGCGCCCCCGAGCCCGCCACGCGGCTCGTCGCCCCCGGCGCGATACCCGCGGCGGCTGCGACCGGCTCCGCGCCCGCGCACGCCGCCGCCCGCTCCTGGACCCGCCCGCTGCTGATCTCCGTGACCGCCCTCGCCGCGATGGCCGTCCTCACGCTCGCCACGATCGTGCAGTCGCCGTCGGCGAAGGCGGGTTCCGACATCAACACCAACACCACCACCGACACGGCCACCCCGAAGGCCGGCGCCAGCCCGTCGAGCCCCTCGGCCTCGGCTTCCACCACGACCTCGCCGACCGACGTGTCCGCCACCGATGCCGGTACGGCCGACACCGCGGCCACGACCACCGCCTCGACCCAGGCCGCCGTCACCTCGGCGGTCCGCGCCCTCGGCGTCAGCGGCAATGTGTCCGTCGCGGTCACCGATGCCGGTTCGACCGCCGGCACGAGCTCCGCCGCGACCTACGCCACCGGCGCGACCTCGTACGACACCGCGAGCATCGTCAAGGTGGACATCCTCGCCACCCTGCTGTTCCAGGACCAGAAGGCCGGCACCCAGTTGACGGCAAGTCAGAAGGCGCTGGCCACCAAGATGATCGAGGAGAGCGACAACAGCGCGGCACTCGAACTGTGGCGCACCATCGGCCGCAAGGCGGGACTGGCCACGGCGAACGCGTCCTTCGGGCTGACCCACACCGTCGGTGGCGACAACGACCTGTGGGGGCTGACCCAGACCACCGCGGGCGACCAGATCGCCCTGCTGCACGCGGTGTTCGACAGCGGCTCGCCCCTGTCGTCCACCTCCCGCGCCTACATCGCCGGGCTGATGCGGTCCGTCGTCGCCGGTGAGCGCTGGGGCGTGTCGGCGGCCGACACCGACAGCTCCGGCTACGCGCTGAAGAACGGCTGGCTCCAGCGCAGCGCCACCGGGCTGTGGGACATCAACAGCATCGGCGAGGTGACGTACGACGGGCACCGGCTGCTGGTCAGTGTGCTGTCGTCCGGGCAGCGGACCGAGCAGGGCGCCATCGACCAGGTCGAGCAGGTCGCCCAGGCCGCGGCGAAGGCGTACGTCGCCTCCGCCGCCTGACCGCCTGACCGCCCGGCCGCCGCAGTCCCCAGGCACCGGCCCGACCGCCCGCACCACAGCAACGCACCGCATCGCACCGCACCGCACCGGCGGCCCGGGATCAGCCCGCCGCCCCGCACCTACCCGGCCACGTCGATCAGCACCTTCCCGACCGCCCCGCCCCGCACCGCCTCGTGCGCTTCCGCGGTCCGCTCCAGCGGGTAGCGGTGGAAGGGCAGGCCGACCTCCGGCCCGGCCCGCAGCGCGTCGTCGGCGAGCGCGGCGGACACCGCGGCCACCGCTTCGTCCTTCGCCTCGTCGGGCACCGTGTAGAGCAGCAGGCCCTGCCAGCGCAGGTTCTGGGCCATGGAGGCACGCACCGGCGCGGTGAACTCGCCGGCGTCATTGGCGTAGAACGCGATCACCGCGTTGTTCGCCGTCACCGCCGTGTCCAGGGCGGCATTGTGCGCCGGGGCGACCTCGACCACGATGTGCACGCCGTCGGGCGCGAGGGCGCGGATCTCGGCCGCGGCGTCCTGCTCGCGGTAGTTGACCACATGGTGCGCCCCCGCCGCCGTGGCCAGCGCGGCCTTCTCCGGGCTGCTGACCGTGGTGACGACGGTGGCGCCGGCCCAGCGGGCGAGTTGGATCGCCGCGTTGCCGACCGCGCCCGCGCCGCCGGCGACTAGGACCGTACGCCCGGCGAGGGCGCCGGGGGCGAGCCGGACCGGGCCGAACTCCGCGACGGTCAGGGCGCGGTGGGCGGTGATGGCGGGCACCCCGATGCTGGCGCCGAGGTCGAAGGAGGCGTGGTCAGGCAGCCGGACGGCCTTGCGCGCCGGGACCGTGGTGAACTCCTGCGCGGTGCCGTCGGGCCGCTGGTAGGCCGACTCCCACAGCCAGACGCGCTCGCCGACCCGCTCGGCCGGCACGCCCGCGCCGACCGCGTCGATCACACCGGAGCCGTCCTGGTTGGGCACCTGCGGATGCTGCGGGGAGGTGTTCTCGCGCGACTTCCAGTCCGTCGGATTGACCCCCGAGACATGGACCTTCACCCGCACTTCGCCGGGCCCGGGTTCGGGCACCGGCCGGTCGGTGAGGGTGAGGACATCGGGGCCGCCGCTGCTGCTGTAAACGATCGCCTTCATGCCACTTGCGAACCACGCCCGGCGCACGTCTCTTCCCGATCCGGCGCACCTTCGCCCGCATTCCCCCGGATGGCCCAGCGCGCCCGGCCCCGCGCCCCACCTGCCCGCGCGCGGGCCGCAGTTACCGGGTCACCAGGTCGCCAGGTCGCCGAAGGTCAAGCGTCGAGTGCCCGCTCGGCCGCCGCCAGGATCTCGGTGACCCGCAGCCCGAACCGGGCGTCGCAGGCGTGCGGCGCACCGCTCGTCAGCGCGTCGACGGCCCGGGCCAGCGCCTCGGTCGGCGGGCTGCCGATGTCGGCGGGGAACGTCGCGATCCCGGGTGCGCCGCGGAACTCGATCGCCACGCCGGCGCCGGGCGGCGGCGAGGTCAGCGTCAGCACGGCCGTGCTCGACGCGCCCGAGGTGTGCCGCAGCGTCAGGTGGACCAGGTCCGCCGGGCCGCGTACCGCGTGCACCTCGGTGACGTCGCCGAGCACCGGCAGCAGCACCGACAGGGCGTGCGGGCCGACGTCCCACAGCCCGCCCTTCTCGCGCCGCCACGGCGAGTCGGCGTAGGCGCTGGCAGCACCGCCGAAGACCGCCCCGTACCAGTCGGCGCGGCCGGTGAACCACGGCCCTGCGGCGGCCTGCTGCTCGATCCACGCCGACGTGCCCGCGCCGAAGCGCAGCGTGAAGAACACCACCGAGCGCACTCCGGCGGACGCCACCGCGTCGGCCACCTCGCGCGCCTCCTCGACGGTCGCGGCCAGCGGCTTGTCCAGCAGCAGGTGCTTGCCGGCCCGCGCGGCCCGCACCGCCAACGGCGCCTGCACGGACGGCGGCAGGGCGATCGCCACCGCGTCCACGTCGCCGATCAACGCGTCCGCGTCGCCGTACGCGTGCCCGCCGAACTCCCGGGCCAGCTGCTCGGCGGCCTCCGGGCGGCGGCCCCACACCCCGGCCAGCTCCACGTCCGGGTGGGCGGCCAGCGCGGGGGCGTGCGCCTTCAGCGCCCAGGGTCCGGTGCCGAGCAGCCCCACGCGCAGCGTCATGACCGCACCTGCGCGGGCGTGTCGTGCCGGGCGTACGTCTCGCGGTCCAGCTCGCGTACGTCGACCGACAGCTGGAGTTCGGCCTCCGGCAGGGGCCGTACGGTGTCGCGCAGCGCCGCGAGCACCGCCTCGGCCAGTTCCCGCCGTACCCGCGTGGGGCGGCCGGACAGGATGCCCACCTGCGCGTGGACCATCGAGTAGTGCGGCGAGCCGTCGGCGATGTACGTCTCGTCGAGCCGGACGAAGCGGGTCTTGCAGCCCTCGGCGCGGCCGCCGGCGACCCGCACCAGGGCCTCGTGCAGGCCCTTGGCGAACTGCGGGCGGTCGAAGGTGTCGGCGAGGTTGGCGGAGTACTCCACGATGCTGTGCGGCATACCCTCGACCCTACCCGCGCCCGGCGTGCTCCGGACGGCGCGCCACCCCTGTCCCGCCTGCACCTCACGGCGGGGTTCCCGCTGGTCACGGCGGGCAGTTCACACGTGGTTAACAGCCGGGCAACGGCGGGGAAAAGCGCTGTTGGGACGCTGCCTACCGGCCCGATCAGCGCGGCTCGGTGCCGCACCCGCGCTCACGTTCGTTAAGGATGGCGTCACCGTGACCTACAAGGCTGAGTACATCTGGATAGACGGCACCGCGCCGACCGCCAAGCTCCGCTCGAAGACGAAGATCCTCGCGGACGGCGCCGAGCTGCCGATCTGGGGCTTCGACGGCTCCAGCACCAATCAGGCCGAGGGCCACGCCTCGGACCGCGTACTCAAGCCGGTCGCCACCTTCGCCGACCCGATCCGCGGCGGCGCGGACAAGCTCGTGCTGTGCGAGGTCTTCAACATCGACGGCACCCCGCACGAGTCCAACACGCGCGCCGCGCTGCGGGAGGTCGCCGAGAAGTTCGCCGGCCAGGAGTCGCTCTTCGGCATCGAGCAGGAGTACACGTTCTTCCAGGGCTCGCGCCCGCTCGGCTTCCCGGAGAACGGCTTCCCGGCGCCCCAGGGCGGCTACTACTGCGGGGTCGGCGCCGACGAGATCTTCGGCCGCCCGGTGGTGGAGAAGCACCTGGACAACTGCCTCGCCGCGGGCCTGGGCATCTCCGGCATCAACGCCGAGGTGATGCCCGGCCAGTGGGAGTTCCAGGTCGGCCCGCTCAGCCCGCTGGAGGTCTCCGACCACCTGTGGGTCGCACGCTGGCTGCTGTACCGCACCGCCGAGGACTTCGGCGTCTCCGCCACCCTGGACCCCAAGCCGGCCAAGGGCGACTGGAACGGCGCGGGCGCGCACACCAACTTCTCCACGAAGAAGATGCGCGAGAGCTACGAGGCGATCATCGAGGCCGCCGAGGCGCTGGGCCGCGACGACAAGCCGCTGGAGCACATCAAGAACTACGGCTCCGGCGTCGAGCACCGCCTCACCGGCGCCCACGAGACCGCCCCGTGGAACGAGTACAGCTACGGCGTGTCCAACCGCGGCGCGTCGGTGCGCATCCCGTGGCAGGTCGAGGTGGACCAGAAGGGCTACATCGAGGACCGCCGCCCGAACGCGAACATCGACCCGTACGTGGTGACGCGGCTGATCGTGGACACCTGCGGGACCGCGCTGGAGAAGGCCGGGCTGGTCTGAGCCGAGCCGGACGCCGTAGGGCCGCGCCGGTCCGCGCCCGGTCCCGGGCCGCGGCCGGTCCGCCGTACGCCGCCTGAAGGGCGCCCCGCCGGATTCGGTGGGGCGCCCTTCACACGTTCGTGTGACGCCCCCGGGTGACCATCGCATCAACGGCTCGTTCGACACTGCGTGAAGACGCAAGCGGCATCCGGCACCTCCTCCGCATCCTCCCGCGGCTCGTCCGCCACCATCTCGGTCGCACAGGCCGAGGCGGCACTGGTCGAGCACTACCCGCGGCTGGTCCGGCTGGCGTACGTGACGCTGCCCGCCGACCTCGGCAAGCACCGCCGGGCGCTGGCCGCGCACCGGCTGGTGCAGTCCGCGCTGCCGACCTCGCCCGCGCCCTCCCGGCAGGGCGGCGCGTACGGGGTGCTGCGGGTGCGGGTGCTGCGCGCGGCGCTGGAGTTCGGCGACCAGGGACGGCTGCGCGCGGCGCTGGAGAACGTGCGGCCGCCGCAGCTGACGGGGCTGCGGGCGCATCCGCAGGCAGGCGGCGACGCCGAGGCGGCGCTGTACCGCGCGCTGTCCTCGCTGCCGGCCCCGGCCCGGGCGGCGTACGCGCTGATGTCCGCCGAGGCGCTGGGCGAGCCGGACGCGCGCGGTGTGCTCGACGCGGCGGGCGTGGTCGACCCGCGCGAGGCGGTACGGCTCGCGGCGGGCGTGAAGGTGCCCGCCCGGAGCGGCGCGGTGCCGGGCGTGGTGACCGGGGTCGTCACGGGCGCGGGCCTCGACGCCGGTCCGGGGGCGGCTTTCGGTACGGACGCGGGGGGCGGCCGCGCCGACACCACGACGGGCCCGGTCGCGGGCCGACGGCTGCTGGCGTCGGGCGAGTTCGACGCCTGCACGCTGCAACTGCGCCCCACCGACCTGCTGCGGCGCCGCCGCCGGGGCCGGATCGCGGGCACGGCCGCCGCGGTGGTCGCCGCGGGCGCGCTGCTGTTCGCGGTGGTCGGCGGCGGCTCCTCGACGGAGCACTACGCGGCTTCCGGGACGCCCGGCGCCGACCCGCGCGCGCTGGACCCGGCCGCGCTGGTGAAGGTGCCGGCGGCCGGCTGGAAGGCCACCGCCCGGCTAGACTTCTCCGCCTGGCCCGCGCGGGGCGACCGTACGAAGGACACCGAGCTGCTCGGCCGGGCGCTGGCGGTGTGGGCGAACCCCGGTTCCTCGGTGGACGTCAGCGCCACCCCGGGCACCCCGCGCACCGGGCCCACCCAGCCGCCGCAACTGCTCTTCGCCGGGGACGAGGACGCCGCGACCGTGGTGATCTTCTACGACGGGCTGCGGGTGGTGCGCTACGCGCAGCCGAAGAGCGGTACGGGCCGGGCCGCGCTGGACTTCGCGCAGGCGCAGAACGCCGACCTGACCACCTCGGCGGCGCTGCTGGTGGACCGGGTGGATGGCAACGCCCGTTTCCTCACGGCCCCTTGGGTCACGCAGGCGAGCACCCGCGACCTGTTCCGCCCCGGCCAGGACGCCGCCGACCTGCACCGCAGCGCGGACGGCGTGACCGACCCGGTGCCGATGCCGGGGCCCAGCGCCGCGTCGAACGCGACGGGTTCCGCGGCGTGCGGGACGACGTGGCCGGTGATGGAGCTGCGCTCCTCGGCGTCGATCGGCGCGGAGAAGTCGTTCCTGGTCGCCGACCTCGGCGACCTCGCGCCGGTGCACCTCACCTACAGCCCGCCGTCGTCGGTGGGCGGCGCGGTGGCACCGCGGGAGGCCACGGGGTCGCAGGCGCTGGCAAGTTGGGCGCACAGCGCGTGCCGGCTGGTCGAGCTGCGCGGGCAGGGCGTGAAGGCGGTCGACGACTGGGAGTTCGCGGACACCGCGCTGCCCGAGGGCGCGGGCGACGCGTCGTGGACCTGCGACCGGGCCGACACCTGGCGCGGGCCGGGCATCGCGCTGGTGCAGTTCGTGCCGCCGGCCGCGAAGACGGCGGAGCTCGGCACGCTCGCCGGGCAGCAAGCCGACGGCAACGCGTGCAGCCGCTACGACCAGCACGTGATGGCCGGGGTGATGTGGAAGTCGCCCGCCGACCGGTGGTACCTGCTGGCGGCCGGCAGCCGCGACACCGCGTCCATCAAGGCGACGAACGGCGTCGAGGCCACGTCCCAGGGGGCGTTCCTGTCCACCCCGGCGGCGCGGGGAACGCGGGCGACGCTCAGCGGCCGGCTCGACGACGGCACCGCGCTGTCCCCCCTGGGCGACGACTAGGAATCCGGGCGGGCGGGGGCTGGACAGGCGGGGGCCGGCCAGGCGCAGCTCAGGCGGTCGGCCGCCGGGCGGTCCTCCGCAGGTCTACGCGGCCTAGGCGGGCCTGGCGGCGGGGGCCGTGGCGGAGGGCGGCAGCGGGGACGGCAGCTTGGGCATGCGCAGTTGCATGGTGACGTGGTCGTCCTTGCGGCCGTCCTCCTCCCAGCCCTGCTTGACGTAGAAGGCGCGGGCGCGGGCGTTGGGGGCGAAGACCTGCAGGCGGGCCAGCCCGATCCCGGCGGCCTGCCACTCGGCGACGCACGCCTGGTGCAGCGCGGTGCCGGTGCCGGTGCGCCACACCTCCGGGTCGATGTGGAAGTGGAACAGCTCGTCCCCGTCGAAGCGCGCGCCCAGGACGGCGAAGCCCACGAGGTGGTCCTGCCGGGTCGCGCACAGCACGATCCGGTCCCGCGCGGCGATGGCGCGCGCGGTGCCTGCCCGCTGCCGCTCCAGCTCGGCCGGGCCGCTGTACAACTCCGTTGCCAGGTGGCCTTCGTAGTACGTGGCCCTGGCGCGGGCATGGACGCCGCAGATCGCGTCCAAGTCCTCGATCGAGGCGTGCCGGATCGTGGCGTGCGGGGTGCTCATGGGTACATGGACGCGCAAGATGCCCCAAAGGTTCCCCCGTTCCCGCCAATCGTGACCCGTCTCACTTTGAGAAGCTCCCGTGAAGGGTTTGGTCACAACTTGTCCTCACTGTGCGGAAGTTGTGCAGACGCCCGCCTTGGCAAGGCTCACATTAGGCTCTGATAAGCTCTTTTTATTCGCCCAGTTGGCACGTCCGTCAAGTCAAATCACTCTATCAGGTGATTAGTTGCCGTTTTCGGACGCGCACGTCAAATGATCGAATACGGTCACTCCATGGTCACTTCACGACACGAAGCGTCGCATCGGATCTTCCAGGGCCGACCTGAGTTGATCACCCCCGTCTTCGGCGTCCTGGGGGTGCGGATACCGCACAACCCGGTCGTCGAGGTGCTGCCCACGGACGTCACCGAGATGCACCCGGTCGAGCGCCGCGTGGACACCGTCCTGCGGCTCCAACCGGACGACGGCACGCAGGGGTTGATCCTCGCGATCGAGGCACAGGGGCGCCGCGACGAGAAGAAGCCGTCGAGTTGGGGGTATTACCTGTCGTACTTGAGCGCCAAGTACGACTGCCCCACGCTTCTTCTGGTCGTCTGCCAGGACAAGACGACCGCGGAGTGGGCCGCGGGACCCTTCCACCACGGGTGGGGCGGGTGGACCGCGCTCACCGTCCGTCCGCTGGCGCTCGGCCCCGGGAACATCCCGCTGATCACCGACAGCGATCAGGCGGCCGAACACCTGGCGTTCGCCGCCTTCTCGGCCATCACGCATGGCCGCCACCCGAACAGCGCGGACATACTGGAAGCACTGGCGAAGGCCCTCGCCACGGCGGACCAGGAGTCACGCGACTACTACTCGGAAATGCTGGAAATCGGCCTCGGGGAGAACACCCCGGCACAGGATCTCTGGAGCAAGCTCATGAAGAACGGAAGCTACTTCCCCGGCCGCGGCACCCTCGCGGAGCGCAAGTTCCTGGAGGGCAAGAGCGAAGGCACGATCGAGGGCAAGGCAGAGGGCAAGATCGAGGGCAAAGCCGAGGGCAAGGCGGAGGGCAAGATCGAGGGCGTGGCCGAGTCGGTGCTGCTCGTGCTGGAGAGCCGCGGGATCGACATCCCGGACGAGACCCGCGACCGCATCCTGCGCCACTCGGACCGAGAAGACCTCATGCGCTGGCTGACCCGCAGCTTGACGGTCACCACGGCCGGGGAACTCTTCGAGGACACCGTCTGACGCCAACTGCGTTACTGCGGACGGCACTTCGCCGGATCGGGGGTTCCCGGTCCGGCGGAGGTGTGTGAGGGGTGATTCGGCGGCAGCGGTGAAGGATCTTGCAGAAAGTTTCTTGCAGAGTCTTTCGCAAGACGTTGCACCGCTGTTACGGTCCTGCCCAGCCCGAGCGGACACCGGCCTGTGGGATGGGGCCGGGGAGCCGCCGGATCGGGTGAACGGGCACTTCCCTCATCAAGGAGTCAGGTATGCGACGCGGCATATCCGTCGTGGCGATGGCCGCGGCCATCGTCCTCGGTGCCACCGCCTGCGGTGGCGGCAGCGGCAGTGGCGGCAGCCAGGACAGCGGCAAGGCGAAGGACCCCGCCCAGGTGTCGGGCACGGTCACCTACTGGGACACCTCCGACGCGAAGGTCGAAGCGCCGGCCTACAAGGCGCTGATCGCCGACTTCGAGAAGAAGTACCCGAAGATCAAGGTGAACTACCAGAACGTCGACTTCTCCACGGTGGAGCAGAAGTTCAAGACCGCCGCCCAGAGCGGCAAGGGCGCGCCCGACGTCATCAGGACCGACGTCGGCCTGATCCCGGAGTACGCCTCGCTGCACTACATCGCCCCGCTCGACGGCACCACCGCCCTCACCGACACCGGTGACTTCGTGGCCGGACCGCTCAACACCACGAAGTACGAGGGCAAGTCGTACGCCGTGCCCTCCGTGACGGACACCCTCGGGCTGCTCTACAACAAGAAGCTGTTCGCGCAGGCCGGTATCGCGGCGCCCCCGACCACCTGGGACGAACTGGTCGCCGACTCCGCGAAGATCAAGGCCAAGACCGGCGCGACCGGCACCTACATGAACCCCGACTCGTACTTCCTGCTGCCCTTCCTCTTCGGTGAGGGCGCCGACCTGGCCGACCCGTCGGCGAAGAAGGTCACGATCAACTCCCCCGAGGCGGTGAAGGCCGTCACCGAGGCGAAGAAGATCTACGACTCCTCCTCCGTGAAGATCGACTTCGCCAACGCCTACGACAACATGCAGACGTCGTTCAAGACCGGCAAGGTCGCCATGCTGATCCAGGGCCCCTGGTCGGTGGGCGACGACCTGACGGGCTCGGCGTTCAAGGACGCCGCCAACCTCGGCTACGCGTCCGTGCCGGCCGGCTCCACCGGCAAGCCGCTCGCCCCGACCGGCGGCCAGGACCTGGCGGTCTACCAGGGTTCGAAGAACCTCTCCGCGGCCTACCTGTTCACCCAGTTCATGACCTCCACCAGCAGCCAGGAGCAGATCGCCGTGAAGAACGGCACGCTGCCCACCCGCACCTCGGCGTACACCGCGCAGGTGCTCAAGAGCCCGCAGATCGCCGGGTTCAAGCCGATCCTGGACACCGCCCGCCCGCGGGTGGCGCTCCCCCAGGTCGGCAGCCTGTTCACCCCGCTCCAGCAGGAGTACATCAAGATCCTCCAGGGCAAGGCGAGCGTGCAGAGCGGACTGGACTCCGCGGCCAAGCAGTTCGGCAAGCTGCTGCCGGACTACGCGGTGCAGTAGCGCCCCCCGGCTCCGGGCCGGCCGGCGGAGGTCTCGCCCCCGCGCCACGCGGCGGGCGGGCCCACGCGCCCGACCGGCCGGCCCGGTCCCTCCAACCACCCCCGCACCCCCGGACGGTGCACCCGCAGGAACGCACCCCGCACCCCGCACCACGCCCCAGGCAACGACAGAGCCGAGGAGAGATGACCACCGCCACCGTAGAACGGGCCGAGCGCCCCGGCCGCCCCGCGCGGTCCAAGGAACCCGGGCCGGGCCTGCTGAAGTCCCTCGCCCGCGCCTGGGACAAGCACTGGTACGCCTGGGCGATGGTCGCCCCCGTCGTGATCGTCCTCGGCGTCCTGGTGCTGTACCCGCTCGGCTACGGCGTCTACCTGTCCTTCACCAACGCCACCGCGCAGAACGTCGCCACCAACATCGGTCCGGTGCACGTGCCGGCCAGCTACCACTTCGTCGGCCTGCACAACTACTGGCAGATCCTCTCCGGCGCCGACGGCGACTTCTACCCGCGGCTGGAGTGGACGGTGATCTGGACCGTCGCCTGCGTCGGGATCACCTACTCCATCGGGCTGGGCATGGCGGTGCTGCTCAACCGGCCGATGCGGTTCCGGCTGGCCTACCGGCTCGCGCTGATCCTGCCCTGGGCGGTGCCCGCGTTCGTCGGCGTCTTCGCCTGGCGGCTGATGTTCAACTCGCAGTACGGCGTCTTCAACGACGTCATCAACCTCGTCGGGCTGCCCTCGCAGGACTGGCTGGGCACGCCCTTCGCGCAGAAGGTCGCCGTCATCATCGTCAACGTGTGGTGCGGTGTGCCGTTCATGATGGTGGCCATCCTCGGCGGCCTCCAGGCCATCCCCAACGAGCTGTACGAGGCCGCGGAGATGGACGGCGCCTCGCCGTTCCAGCGCTTCACCAACGTGACGGTGCCCGGACTGCGCCCGGTGACCAGCACGGTGGTCCTGCTGAGCACCGTGTGGACGTTCAACATGTTCCCGATCATCTACCTGCTGCTGGGCAGCAACACCAGCGGCGACACCGACATCCTGGTGACCTTCGCCTACGAGAAGGCGTTCGTCGGCATCTCCGACTACGCGAGCGCGGCCTCCTACGGCATCGTCATCCTGCTGATCCTGGTGGCCTTCTCCACCTTCTACCGCAGCCGCGTCAAGACCGAGCAGAGCTGAGGAGCCGTCACCCATGAGTGCCACCCTTCCCCGCGGCCGCGGTCAGCGCAGCACGGGCGCCTCGCTCGCCCTGCACGCCACCCTGATCGCCGCCAGCGCCGTCGCGGTCTTCCCGGTGCTGTGGATCGTCTTCATCTCGCTCGGCCCGGACAGCGCCTGGCAGCAGCCCGGCCAGGTGATCCACCACCTGGACCTGTCCAACTACCGGTTCGTGCTGCTGCACAGCGGCTTCCCGCACTGGATGCTCAACTCGGTGATCGTCGCCGGGGCCACCATGGTGCTCGGCGTGTTCATCGCGGCCAGCGCCGGCTACGCGATCTCCCGGATGAAGTTCCCCGGCCACCGCCAGCTGATGTGGGTCTTCCTGGTCACCCAGATGTTCCCGGTCGCGGTGCTGATCGTGCCGCTGTACAACCTGATGGCGCGGCTGGACCTGCTCGACAGCTACCTCGGCCTGGTGCTGGTGTACTGCACCATCGCGGTGCCGTTCTGCGCCTGGATGCTCAAGGGGTACTTCGACACCATCCCCCGGGAGATCGACGAGGCGGGCCGGATGGACGGCCTCAGCCCGTTCGGCACGTTCTGGCGGCTGATCCTGCCGCTGGCCCGGCCGGGCCTGGCCGTCACCGCGTTCTACAGCTTCCTCACCGCCTGGGGCGAGGTCGCCTACTCCAGCCAGTTCATGAAGACCCACTACACGCTGGCCGCGGGGCTGCCCACGTACGCGTCGAACATCCGCGCCAACTGGGGTGCGATGACGGCCGGTTCGGTCCTGATCGCGATACCGGCGGCCGTGGTCTTCCTGCTCGTCCAGCGCCACCTGGTCACCGGCCTGACCGCCGGCGGCACCAAGGGCTGACACCCCGGGCACCTCGGACCCGCCGCGTCCGCGCCCCCGTCACGCCGGCGGTACACCCCCCGTACACCCGGCGGCCGCACAACCTCGCACGACCGCACGCCACTTAGTCGTTCCCCCGAACCCAAAGGGAATCAATGAGCCAGCACCTCACCGACGCGCCCAGCACCGCCGCCGCGACCGACGCCGACGCCGGACGCAGAGACTGGTGGCGCGACGCGGTGATCTACCAGGTCTACCCGCGCAGCTTCGCCGACGGCAACGGCGACGGCATGGGCGACCTGCCCGGCATCACCGCCCGGCTGCCCTACCTGCGGGACCTCGGCGTCGACGCGGTGTGGCTGTCGCCGTTCTACGCCTCCCCGCAGGCCGACGCCGGCTACGACGTCGCCGACTACCGCGCGGTCGACCCGATGTTCGGCACCCTCACCGACGCCGACGACCTGGTGCGCGCCGCGCACGCGCTGGACCTGCGGGTCATCGTGGACGTGGTGCCCAACCACTGCTCCGACCAGCACGAGTGGTTCCGGCAGGCGCTGCGCGAGGGCCCCGGCTCGGCGGCCCGCGACCGCTTCCACTTCCGCCCCGGCAAGGGCGAGCACGGCGAACTGCCGCCCAACGACTGGGAGTCCATCTTCGGCGGTCCCGCCTGGACCCGGGTCACCGAGCCGGACGGCACCCCCGGCGAGTGGTACCTGCACCTGTTCGCCCCCGAGCAGCCGGACTTCAACTGGAACCACCGCGCGGTGCACGACGAGTTCCGCTCGGTGCTGCGGTTCTGGCTGGACCTGGGCATCGACGGCTTCCGGATCGACGTCGCCCACGGCCTGGTGAAGGCCGACGGCCTGCCGGACATCGGCCACGGCGGGCAGGTCGCGCTGCTGGGCACCGCCGCGATGCCGTACTTCGACCAGGACGGCGTGCACGACATCTACCGGGACTGGCGCCGCATCCTCGACGAGTACGGGCCAGTGGGCGAGGCCGGCGGTCAGGAGCGGATCGCGGTCGCCGAGGCGTGGACGCCGACGATCGAGCGCGCGGCGCGCTACCTGCGCCCCGACGAACTGCACCAGGCGTTCAACTTCGAGTACCTGACCGCCGGTTGGGGCGCGGACGCGCTGCGCGAGGTGATCGACCGGTCGCTGGAGGCGATGGGCGCGGTCGGCGCGCCCGCGACCTGGGTGCTGTCCAACCACGACGTGACCCGGCACGCCACCCGGCTCGGCAACCTCCCGCCGCTCGCCGCCGGGCAGGCGCCGCCGGCGCCGCCGACCCAGCTGCGCACCCCCGGCGACCGGGAGCTGGGCCTGCGCCGGGCCCGCGCGGCCACGCTGCTGATGCTGGCGCTGCCCGGCTCGGCCTACCTCTACCAGGGCGAGGAGTTGGGGCTGCCGGACGTCACGGACCTGCCGGACGAGGTGCGCCAGGACCCGTCGTTCTTCCGCGCGGCCGGGCAGGACGGCTTCCGCGACGGCTGCCGGGTGCCGATCCCGTGGTCCGGCGACACGGCGCCCTACGGCTTCGGCCCGGTCGCCGGCGGGCCGAGCTGGCTGCCGCAGCCGCCGGAGTGGGCGGGGCTGAGCGTCGAGGCGCAGACCGGCGACCCCGACTCCACGCTGGAGCTGTACCGCTCGGCGCTGGCGGTGCGCCGCGCGCACCCGGCGCTCGGCGCCGGCACCGAGGTGACCTGGCTCGACGCGCCCGAGGGGGTGCTCGCCTTCCGGCGCGACGCACCCGGCGGCGCGTTCGTCTGCACGGTGAACCCGACGGCGTCGCCGGTACGGCTGCCGCGCCCGGGCCGGCTGCTGCTGTCCAGCGACGGCCCGGCGGCGGACGCGGAAGCACCGGCGGCCGCGGACGCGGCGGGGGCCGAGTCGGAGACGGCCTCGACGGCGGCGGCCGAGGACGCGCAGCTCACAGGCGCCACGCAGGTTACCGACGGGTCGGTTCCGGCGGGCGGCTTCGTCACGCTCCCCGCCGACACGGCAATTTGGTGGGCGATCTGACATGGCGGTGTTCCGCCCCGTAGCATCCGGTGCTGTGACCGCGCGGCTCGCAGACATCGCAGCCCAGGCGGGGGTCAGTGAGGCGACGGTCAGCCGGGTGCTCAACGGCAAGCCAGGTGTTTCCGCGGCCACCCGCGAATCCGTGCTGGCCGCACTGGACCTGCTCGGCTACGAGCGACCGGTCCGGTTGCGGCAGCGCAGCGCCGGCCTGGTCGGGCTGATCACCCCGGAGTTGGGGAACCCGATCTTCCCGGCGATGGCGCAGGTCATCGGCCAGGCGCTGACCCGGCAGGGCTACACCCCGGTGCTGGCCACCCAGACGCCGGGCGGCTCCACCGAGGACGAACTGGTGGAGATGCTCGTCGAACGCGGCGTGGCCGGCATCATCTTCGCCTCGGGCCTGCACGCCGACTCCACCGCCGACACCGAGCGGTACGCCCGGCTCCAGGGCCAGGGCGTGCCGTTCGTCCTGATCAACGGCTACTCCGACAAGATCGACGCGCCGTCGGTGTCGGTGGACGACCGAGCAGCGGTGGGGCTGGCCGTCACCCACCTCGCCGCGCTCGGACACCGCAGGATCGGGCTGGCCGTCGGGCAGAAGCGGTTCGTGCCGGTGCAGCGGAAGATCGAGGGCTTCCTCGCGGCCATGGGCGAGGTGCTGGGGCTGTCGCACGACGACGCCGAGGCGCTGGTGCAGCACTCGCTGTACACGCTGGAGGGCGGGCAGGCGGCGGCCGGCGCGCTGATAGCCGCCGGCTGCACGGCAATCGTCTGCGCCTCGGACATGATGGCGCTCGGCGCGATCCGCGCGGCCCGGCAGCTCGGGCACGCGGTGCCGGGCGACATCTCGGTGGTCGGCTTCGACGACTCCCCGCTGATCGCCTTCACCGACCCGCCGCTGACGACGATCAGGCAGCCGGTCCCCGCCATGTGCCAGGCGGCGGTCAACGCGCTGCTGGAGGAGATCGGCGACAACCCGCCCCCGCACAGCGAGTTCGTCTTCATGCCCGAGCTGGTGGTCCGCGGTTCGACCGCCGCCGGTCCGGCCGACCGCGGGGCGCCGTCGGCCGGCTGACGGCCGGGCCGGACACCGACACGCGATGTCCGGTTCAGCGGGCCTGGCACCTGTTTGACCGGGCCGGTCTGGCAGACTGGTGTCCCATGGGGGAACCGACCGCCGACACCGCCAAGTCGCCGAAGGCCCGCCGTGCCGACCACGTCGACACCGCCGGGGCCGGCGCCGCCGGAGCGGACCGCGCAGGCACCGCACGTACCGGGCAGGGCGCTTCGGGACCGGACGCTTCCGGGCCGGATTCTTCCGGGCCCGACACGGGCGGCGCCTCCCGGGCCCCCGGACCCGGCTGGTCGCCCGGCGCGCTGCTGACCCGGCTGCGCACCCCGCGCCGGCCCCGGCTCTGGTTCGAACTGGTGCTGATCGGTGTCAGCTACTGGCTCTACTCGCTGATCCGCAACGCGGTGCCCGCCCAGCGCGCCACCGCGCTGCGCCACGCCCACGGCGTGTGGGGATTCGAGCGCCATCTCGGCCTGGGCGTCGAGCACAGCGTCAACCACGCGCTGGACTCGGTGACATGGCTGATCGTGGGGATGAACTACTACTACGCCTCCCTGCACTTCGTCATCACCATCGGTGTGCTGGTGTGGCTGTACGTCGCCCATCCCGACCGCTACGCGCCGCCCCGGCTGGTGCTGTTCGCGACCACCTGGCTGGCGCTGATCGGCTTCTGGGCCTATCCGCTGGCCCCGCCGCGGCTGCTGCCGGGCGGCGGCTTCATCGACACGGTGGCCGTGCACGACACCTGGGGCTCGCTCTCCCAGGGCAGCCTGGCCCACGTGTCGAACCAGTACGCCGCCATGCCGTCGATGCACATCGGCTGGTCGCTGTGGTGCGGCGTGACCGTCTTCACGCTGGCCCGGCGCAGGTGGGTGCGGGTGGTGGCGCTGCTGTACCCGGTGTTCACCCTCACCGTCATCATCGCCACCGGCAACCACTTCTGGCTGGACGCGGTCGGCGGCGTGGTCTGCCTCGGCGCCGGCTACGGGCTGGTGTGGCTGCTGTACGGGCGGTGGGTGTACCGGCCGGCGCCCACCTCGTAGGCCGGCGGCACGCTCCTGGTGGACCAGCGCCTCACGCCTCGTAGAACAGCCGGTCCACCACCGCGCGGGCCCGGCGGGTGCGGCGGCGGTACTCCTCCAGCATGTCGCCGACGTGCCCGACCGGGTAGCCGAGGTAGCGGGCCACCGCGGCCAGTTCGCGACCGTCGCCGGGGAAGGTGTCGCCGGGGCGGCCGCGGACCAGCATCACCGCGTTGCGCACCCGGGTGGCCAGCACCCACGCCTCGTCCAGGATGCGGGCGTCCTCCGCGCCGATCAGGTCCTCGGCGCACGCGGCGGCCAGCGCGGACCGGGTGCCGGTGGTGCGCAGCGACGGCAGCCGCGCGCCGTGCTGGAGCTGGAGCAGCTGTACGGTCCACTCCACGTCGGACAGCCCGCCGCGGCCGAGCTTGGCGTGGGTGGTGCGGTCGGCGCCGCGCGGTATCCGCTCGCCCTCCATCCGCGCCTTGAGCCGGCGGATCTCCCGCACCGCCTCGTCGTCGAGGCCGTCGGCGGGGTAGCGCAGCGGGTCGATCAGGGCGATGAACCGCTCGCCCAGCTCCGCGTCCCCGGCGACCGGCAGGGCCCGCAGCAGTGCCTGGCTCTCCCACCCCAGCGACCAGCGCCGGTAGTACGCCTCGTAGGAGGCGAGGCTGCGCGACAGCGGCCCGGACTTGCCCTCCGGGCGCAGGTCGGCGTCGATCAGCAGCGGCGGGTCGGCGGTGGGGATCTGGAGCAGGCGGCGCAGTTCGTTGGCGACGGCGAGCGCGGCGCGGTTGGCGTCGGTGCTGTCGGCGCCCTCGCGGGGTTCGTGCACGAACAGCACGTCGGCGTCGGAGCCGTAGCTGAGTTCGCGGCCGCCGAAGCGGCCCATGCCGATCACCGCGACGCGGGTGGGCAGCGGGTGGGCGTCGCCGCCGGTGACGGCGTTGACCGCGGCGCGCAGCGCGCCCGCGACGGTGGCCGAGGTGAGCCCGTACACGGCGGTGCCGACCCGGTCGACGAGGACGGCCGGGTCGAGCGGGCCGTCGGACTCCTCGTCGTCGCCGTAGGTGTCGATGAGGTCGCCGGCCGCGGTGCGGAACAGCTCGCGGCGGCGGACGCCGCGGACGGCGGCGATGGCCTGCTCGGGGGTCTCGGCGCGGCCGACGGCGGCCAGCACCTCCTGTTCCAGGGCCTGGTGGTCGCGGGGGGCCAGGCCGTCGCGGGAGCCGAGCAGCGCGACGGCCTCGGGGGCGCGCATCAGCAGGTCGGGGGTGAGCCGGCCGGAGGACAGCACCCGGGCCAGCCGCTGGGCGGCGGCGCCCTCGTCGCGCAGCAGCCGCAGGTACCACGGGGTCTTGCCGAGCGCGTCGGAGACCTTGCGGAAGCCGAGCAGTCCGGCGTCGGGGTCGGCGGAGTCCGCGAACCAGCCGAGCAGCACCGGCAGCAGGGTGCGCTGGATGGCGGCCTTGCGGCTGACCCCGCTGGCCAGGGCCTCCAGGTGGCGCATGGCCGCGACCGGGTCGGCGTAACCGAGGGCCAGCAGCCGGGTCCTGGCCGCTTCGGTGCTCAACCGGGTCTCTTCGCGGTCGAGTTGGGCGACGGCGTCCAGCAGCGGGCGGTAGAAGAGCTTCTCGTGCAGCCGCCGCACCTCGCGGGCGTGCCGCTTCCACTCCCGGTCCAGGGACTGCACGGGTTCGACCCGGAAGCCCAGGCCCCGCCCGAGCCGGCGCAGTCCGGCCTCGTCGTCGGGCACCAGGTGGGTGCGGCGCATCTTCTGGAGCTGGATGCGGTGTTCCATCAGCCGCAGGAAGCGGTAGGCGGCGTCCAGGGAGGCGGCGTCGGCGCGGCCGACGTAGCCGCCGGCGGCGAGCTCGGCCAGCGCGGTCAGGGTGGTGGGGCTGCGCAGGCTCGCGTCGGTGCGGCCGTGCACGAGTTGCAGCAGCTGCACCGCGAACTCCACGTCGCGCAGGCCGCCGGGCCCGAGTTTCAGCTCCCGTTCGACCTGTGCGGCCGGGATGGTGTCGACCACCCGGCGGCGCATCTCCTGCACGTCGGTGACGAAGTTGTCGCGTTCGGCGGCCTGCCAGACCATCGGGCGGATCGCGTCGACGTAGGCGGCGCCGAGCGCGGCGTCCCCGGCGACCGGGCGGGCCTTCAGCAGTGCCTGGAACTCCCAGGTCTTGGCCCACCGCCGGTAGTAGGCGAGGTGGCTGCTGAGGGTGCGCACCAGCGGGCCGTTCTTGCCCTCCGGGCGCAGGTTCGGGTCCACCGGCCAGATGGTGCCCTCGGCGGTGGTGTCGGAGCAGACGCCCATCATGCGCACCGCGAGCCGGGTCGCGGACCGCAGCGCCGCGGTGTCGCTGCCCCCGCCACCACCCCCGCCCTCTCCGTCGCCGTCTGCGGTGGCCGCGGCCGCCTCGGCCGGTTCGGCGACGAAGATGACGTCCACGTCGGAGACGTAGTTCAGCTCGTGGCCGCCGCACTTGCCCATCCCGATCACCGCGAGCCGGCAGGCCGCCGCGTCCTGCGGCAGTTCGGCGGCGGCGATCGCCAGGGCGGCGCGCAGCGTGGCGGTGGCGAGGTCGGCGAGTTCGGCCGCGGTGCGCACCAGGTCGTTGGTGCCGCACACGTCCCTGGCCGCTATGCCGAGCAGGCACCGCCGGTAGGCCGCGCGCAGCGCGTCGGCGGTGCGGGCGGCGGCGAGCAGCTCCTCGAACTCCTCGACGCCCGGGTGCAGATCGCGCGCCTCGTACGTCACCAGGGCGTGCCAGTCCGCGGGGTGGCGGGCGAGGTGGTCGCAGAGCGCCTCGGAGGCGCCCATCACGCCCAGCAGGCGGTCGCGCAGGGGCTTGGCGCTGGTCACGGTGTCCAGCAAGGTGTGGCGCTCGCCCGGGTCGAGCGCCTCGGCGAGCCGGACCAGGCCGAGCAGCGCCTGGTCGGGGTCGGCGGTGGCGCCGAGCGCTTCGAGGAGCACCGGATCGCCGCGGACGCCCGCGAGGGCGTCGTCCTGCAGCAGCCGCTCGGCGGCCGCGGCATCGGTGAACCCGTGCCGCAGCAGACGGGAGAACGTACTGCTGCGTCGACCCTGCATCGGCCCTCCCGGGGTCACCGCGGTTCGCCGCGCTGCGGCACATGACGGGCGGCCGACCTGCGCCGGCCGCCGTGACGAGCCTAGCCGTCCGGCCGGTCCGCGGCGCCCGGCGGGGCCTGCGGTCCGGCCGCGCCGGGCGTACGGGTCGGGGTGCCGGGCGTACGGGGCCACGGCGTACGGTCCGGTGCGGCCTGTGTACGGTCGGGGCCGGCCGGCGTACGGTCCGGGCCGCCCGGCACCAGCGCGCCGTCCCGTACGGTCCAGTGCCCGGCCGCGCCCGGGCGCCCCGCGAGGTAGTGCGCGATGTCCGCGTCCCGCCAGCCGCCCGCCTCGCGCAGGCCCGCCGCGAGGTGGTCGAGGTAGGCCGCCGACGGCACCGTCCAGGGCACCTCGGCCATCGCCCAGGGCGCGGTGAACGTCAGCAGCGGTACGCCGTCCAGCGAGCCGGCCCGCACCAGCGTCTCGTAGCGGCCCGGGCCCAGCCGGTCGCGGCCGGTGGCCAGCACCCGCGTCAGGTCCAGGTCGCGGCCGGGCGCGGCGTACATCTCCTGCGCGGCGATGTCCGAGAACTGGCCGACCGTGACCAGGTGCGCGCGGGCCAGCACGCGGCCGGGCGCGGCCGGGTCGTAGAAGGCGCGGCCGCCGCCCCACACCGGGGAGTGCGTGGCGAAGTACATCGTGCCGGGCAGTTCCCACGGCACCGACCGGGCCGGGGGCGTGGTGTCCCGGCACCCCGGGTACTCCCGCGCGCCGCCGGCCGGGCGGCCGCCGGCCAGGTACCGGTGCAGCCGCGCCAGGTGCGTGTTGGAGCCGTAGGAGACGTACCAGACCGTGCGGGCGCCCATCCCCCCAGTGTGGCGCGGGTGGGGCGCTACTGCATCGGAGTGGCACGGGTGCCGGGGCGGGTTCACAGTGGTAGGAGAGCCCGCGTTTCGCCGGCGGGCAGTCGAGAGAGAAGGGGCTTGCCCCATGACAACCGCGGAGAACTCTGCCAAGACCGGTCCCGGCCGCCACAAGGAGACCGCCGGGCGGACCACGATCGCCGACTCGGTGGTGGCCACGATCGCCGGGATCGCCACCCGGGAGGTCGAAGGGGTCCACGCGATGGGCGGCGGCGCCACCCGCGCGGTGGGGGCGGTCCGCGACCGGGTCGCCCGCTCCGACGCGCATACCCGCGGCGTCAAGGTCGAGGTCGGCGAGGAACAGGCCGCGATCGACCTCGATGTCGTCGTCCTCTACGGCACCCATATCGCCGAGACCGCCTCCGACATCCGGGGCAGCGTCACCAGCGCCGTCGAGCTCATGACGGGCCTGGAGGTCGTCGAGGTCAACGTCAACGTCCGCGACGTGCACGTACCCGGTGAGGAGTCCGACGAGGAGGAGGAGTCCCCCGGGCGCGTCCGCTGACCCCTCCGCCCCGGCAGGCGGCAGCCAAGCGGTCCTCGCCGAACCGCGGTGGACCCGGCGGACGATCCCGCCGGGCCCACCGCACGTGCCCGCCGACGCCCCGGAGAACCCGCGCTTACAGGTTCGGGAGGTTCTTGCGGAGCTCGAAGGCGGTGACCTCGGAGCGGTACTCCTCCCACTCCTGCTTCTTGTTGCGCAGGAACTGACGCCCCGCCCTGCCCACCTCCCGAACGACGACCGCACTGCCGCCCGACATGCGGCGGAGCGGTCGTCGTTGGTCGTTGCCGGTCACCCTTGGGCGACGGCTGACGGCCCAGGGACGGCCCGGATCATCCCCTGCCGGGGTCGGGCGTCATCGAGACGCGGCCCAGGGCGCGAGCTAGCAGCGCATCGTCTTGCGGACCAACCCACTGGATTACTTCGACCGGACGATCAGAGTCATTATTTTCTCTCGAATTAAACTCCCGGGCGGATTGGGCGAGCGGAATATTGGTGACAACCAGCAATCCGCCAAAAATTGAGCGCGACCGGACCTGGGATACCACCCTTTCCACATCCGAAGCGGTGAATTTTCCCCGAGTCCTGTACTTGGTTTCAATTAGCGCCAACCGCCCCCCGTGGTCTATGGCAGAAAAATCGGGTGGATAGTCCCTAAAATGCGCCACAACTTCGCTCGAAATCTTCCATAGTGCAGAATTAACGGCAGCCTCGTAGCTCCTTGCCATTACTTCCGGGGAACGTGATAGCGCAATTGTATCGACGACCTGCCGCGCCGAACGTACGTAAGACCTTGCACCGTCGACCGTCAGTAGCAGATCACCTCCGTGCACGACCCGGTTCCGCAGTTCTCGCAGGTCGTGGGCCGAACGGATTACCGCCGGAGGCACGAATCCTTGTCGTTCTACCCATTGGAGGGCATCCGCAATATTTCGCGACCCCTCCGCGAATCCATCCGACTGGGCATGGCGCAAGGCAGATTCGACCTCGCGCCATGCGCCTAGTACAGCGCCCGTCGGGTCACTACTGGCTAGATTCTCTAGTGCAGAGAACGCTACGGGATCGGACCGAATTCTTTGGTATGAATAGCTGGCGCCGCTACTTGGAGGAGGAGGCGTCTCGTCGTTCTCGCCATCCGAATCGAAAGATCGAGTAGGCTCCCCTGAATTATCTTCTCCATCGAGGCCATGAGGGCGCTCCTGGTTCAAGTCTGCAAGATCTGAAATACCCTGCTCCGAGCCGCCAGATCCGAGATCTGCAATCAACGCACTTTGCTCTTCGGCCGCCTCTCTACCCACGGCTTCGGCCAATCGTTGAAATGTGGCAGATCCGACCGGTGTTTGAAGGGACTCGATGCGCGTAAATAGAGCGGCAATCTGCCGCTTGAAGACGAATCCAAGCAGCAGAACAACGATAGGCCAGACAAGCGCCTTAACATATCCCAGGGCCAGTTCCCATGACATAGGTGAGAGTGTTCCATAACCTCTACCATGCCGTCCGGCCTTAAACGAGATCCGTCGGCCTTCAGGTAACGGTGCACTGTCGTGCTCTGCTCGCTTGCCCTTTACCCAGGGTGACGGGTCCCATGCTCACCGACGTCCTCCGCCGCGCCCGAGGCCGACTCACGCAAGTCGACTCGCGTGAGCCACTATTGACGCAGCGACGTTGCAGGGGACTTGCCACGCGCCTGACGACTCAGTGAGGAGACCGTGTGCCCGACCAGTCCAGCCCACGGGGCACGTTCCTGGCGATCGCCGGACAGCTCCGGGAACAGATCATGAACAACGAACTGCCGGACAGACTCCCATCCCATGCCGCCATCGTGCAGGAGTACGGCGTCTCCCGTGGGGTGGCCATCCGTGCCCTTGACGTTCTCAAAGACGAGGGGTTGATCGCTTCGGTGCCTGGCGGCCGATGGCGGGTTGTACGCGACCGCGAGCGAGACGATGTTCGACCGCTTACAGAGCGAATCACGGCCCTGATCGTCGAGAAGGGGTTGCAGATTGGCGACAGTGTCCCCAGCACCGCCGCGCTCTGCGAGCTGTTCGATGTGTCGCGGCCGACCGTGCGGCGGGCGCTGGACAAGTTGGAGGCGCAGGGGTTGTTGAGTGCGGGCAGTCAAGGGAAGGTTCGGACTGCGCTTGCTCTGCCGGGCCAGGAAGGGACTGCGAAGCCTTGAGCGATGGTGGACTGACGGCGTGGGCGTATCCGCTCGCTGAGTCGTTGCTCGCCGACGCACTGCCGCGGCGGTGGGCGCACGTGCAGGGGGTTGCCGCGCGGGCGCGGAGCCTCGCGCCGATCCTGGGCGAGGATGCGGAGCTCCTGGAAGCCGCCGCCGTGCTGCACGACATCGGGTACGCACCGGACTTGGTGAAGTCCGGGCTTCACCCGCTGGACGGGGCCCGGTACCTGCGGGAGGTGGCGCGGGCCGACGAACGGGTCGTGCGGCTGGTGGCGCACCATTCGTGTGCGTGGATGGAGGCCGAGGCGCGCGGGCTGGGCGCCGAGCTGGACGCGTTTCCGCACGTGGCGTCAGAGTTGGACGACGCGCTGTGCTACTGCGACATGAACACCACGCCGGACGGCACGCCGACGAACCCCATTGACCGGATCAACGAGATCACGGGCCGGTACGGGCCGGACAGCCTGATCGGCACGTTCATCCGCCGCGCCGAACCGGAGATCCTAGCCAGCACCGCCCGCGTGCTCGATCAGGTCGCCGCGGTGAAGCGTCAGCCGATGTAGGTACCGGGGCGAGACCGGTCAAGGGCGTGGTCGATGCGCAGCCGCATCGTGGGGTGCACGTCGTAGTTCTGCAGGTCGGCCACGGGCACCCAGCGCACTTGTACGGTCTCGCTGCTCGTACGCAGCTCGCCACCGACCGGCCGGGCGCGGAAGCACAAGCTGAACTGCTGCCGTGCCTCGCCATCGTCGTACAACATGATGTGCCCGGGGTCGGTGTAGACGCCGGACAGGTCGGTGACCTCGACTTCGAGACCGGTCTCCTCGCGCACTTCCCGGCGTACGGTGTCGCCGATCGACTCCCCCAGGTCGTGGCCGCCACCCGGCAGGGCCCAACGGCCGTTGTCCGAGCGCTGGATGAGCAGCACGTCGCCGGCGTCGTTCTGGACCAGGGCGACCGCGCCGGGGTACACCGAGTTGGCCGGCGGGGCGGCGGGGTCGTGCAGGAAGTCGGTGCGTCCCATGGTTCATGGCTCCCGTGATGTCGTGCTCGGTCACTTCGAGGGCGGCGGCCCACGTCTGATCAGGGACGCACGCGTGACGCCGTGGACGGCATGTACCGGGCCGCCGCTGCCGCGCCCGACGGCCCACAGACGGCCCAGGAGGGGTGAGGCGGCCCCGTCCGGCCGGTGGGGGCGCCACCGGCCGGACCTCCCGGGTGGCCCGGGAACACCCTCTGAGCTGCGCTTACAGGTTCGGGAGGTTCTTGCGGAGCTCGAAGGCGGTGACCTCCGAGCGGTACTCCTCCCACTCCTGCTTCTTGTTGCGCAGGAAGAAGTCGAAGACGTGCTCGCCGAGGGTCTCGGCGACGAGTTCGCTGCGCTCCATCAGGGAGATGGCCTCGCCGAGGTTCTGGGGGAGCGGTTCGATGCCGAGGGCGCGGCGCTCGGAGTCGCTGAGGGCCCACACGTCGTCGTCGGCGCCGGCGGGCAGTTCGTAGCCCTCCTGGATGCCCTTCATGCCCGCGGCGAGCAGGACGGCGTAGGACAGGTAGGGGTTGGCGCCGGCGTCCAGCGAGCGGACCTCGACCCGGGTGGAGCCGGTCTTCCCGGGCTTGTACATGGGCACCCGGATGAGCGCGGAGCGGTTGTTGTGGCCCCAGCAGATGTACGAGGGAGCCTCGCCGCCGGCGCCCGCGGTGCGCTGGGAGCCGCCCCAGATCCGCTTGTAGGAGTTGACCCACTGGTTGGTGACCGCGGCGGTCTCCGCGGCGTGCCGCAGCAGGCCCGCGATGAAGGACCGGCCCACCTTGGAGAGCTGGAACTCCGCACCGGACTCGTAGAAGGCGTTGCGGTCGCCCTCGAAGAGCGAGAGGTGGGTGTGCATGCCGGAGCCGGGGTACTCCGAGAACGGCTTGGGCATGAAGGTGGCGTGCACGCCCTGCTCCAGGGCGACCTGCTTCATCACCAGCCGGAAGGTCATCACGTTGTCCGCGGTGGACAGCGCGTCGGCGTAGCGCAGGTCGATCTCCTGCTGGCCGGGGGCGCCTTCGTGGTGCGAGAACTCCACCGAGATGCCCATCGACTCCAGCATCGTGATGGCCTGGCGGCGGAAGTCCATGCCGACGTTCTGCGGGGTGTGGTCGAAGTAGCCGGAGTTGTCCGCGGGCGTCGGCCGGGTGCCGTCCAGCGGGCGCTCCTTGAGCAGGAAGAACTCGATCTCGGGGTGGGTGTAGAAGGTGAAGCCGAGGTCGGAGGTCTTGGCCAGCACGCGCTTGAGGACGTAGCGCGGGTCGGCGTACGACGGGGAGCCGTCGGGCATCAGGATGTCGCAGAACATCCGGGCGGTGCCGGGTGCCTCAGCGCGCCAGGGCAGGATCTGGAAGGTGCTCGGGTCCGGCTTGGCGATCATGTCGGACTCGTACACCCGGGCGAAGCCCTCGATCGCGGAGCCGTCGAAGCCCATGCCCTCGTCGAACGCCTGCTCCAGTTCGGCGGGCGCGACGGCGACCGACTTCAGGTAGCCGAGCACGTCGGTGAACCACAGCCGTACGAAGCGGATGTCCCGCTCCTCCAGGGTGCGGAGAACGAACTCCTGCTGCTTGTCCATATGCTTCCATCCTCGCCGCTCAGCACCGCTCCCCCGCCGTCGCCATACCGGGGGATCAGGAGCATTGCACCACACCGTTTCGCACGCGTTGCGCGCGCCGCTCCTCCATGGTGCACCCCGGGCGAGGCGGGCGCCGCACCCTGTCCGGGCGGCGGCCCGGCCGCTCAGCCGAAGGTGTCGATGGCGGAGATCTTCCAGCTGCCCGCCTGGCGCACCGCGTCGACCGCGAGCATGGCGGCGGAGTAGGCGCTTCCGGCGTTCGCGCCCTTGGCGGTGGAGGTGTTGGACTGGTCGGCGTAGACCAGCACGCGGGCCCGGTCGCCGCTGATCATCTCCACGCCGGTGGCGGTGACCGTGGTGGTCAGCACCAGCTTCTGCTTGGGGGCGGCCGCCTTCACCTGCGCGATCATCGTGGCGTACTGCTGGACGGCCTTGCCGGTGAGCACCTTCTTCGCGGCGGCGTCGGTGCGGGCGGTGTTGCTGTAGTCGTAGGAGAAGACCGAGTTCACGTCCTGGGCGATCTGGCCCTTGACCTCGGCGGTGCGGGCGTTGTCGGTGAGCGCGGTGTTGGCGGTGGCCGCGTCGTCGTGCAGCGCGGACGCCTTGCCGGCCGCCCAGGCCGCGAAACCGCCGAGCAGCACCGTCAGTGCCGCCAGCAGCGCGACGGCGAGCGGGAAGCGGCCGGGCCGCCGCGCGAGGCGGGTCCGGGACGGCCCGACGGCGTCACCGCCGCCGTCCGCTTCCGGGTCCGTGTCCTCGTCCACCGCGGGTAGGGCGGCCGGTTCCGGCGCGGCGGGAGCCGCCGGGTCGGCGGGAGGGTCGGCGGCGGGACCGGCCGTACGGTCGGGGGCCGGCCGTACGACGGTGCGCGCGCCCACCGCGGCGAGTCTGCGCTGCCGGTTGATGAGGTGGCGGGTGGTGGTCGACATGGGCTGCGGTCCTCTCGCGTACGAACGTACGGCGTGCGGCATACGGCGGTGCTGCGGTGCGGGCGGGGCGGGCGGGGCGGCTGTGCGGGGGCGCGGGCGGCGCGCCGGTGCGGGGGTCAGTGGCCGGCGGTCGTCGTGGGGGTGGCGGTGGCGGTCGCGGGGGCGGTGTCCGTCGAGGTGGCCGCGCTGTCGCCCAGCGGCGCGTCGCCGAGCGCGCTGAGCTTCCACCCGGCCGCGGTGCGGGTCATCTCGCCGAGCAGCCGGCTCTCCTTCACCGCCGGCTTCGCCTTGGGCGCCTGCACGGTGATCTGGAGCGCGACCATCACGTCCGCCTTCCCCGTACGGTCGTCGAGGTCGGTGACCGCGCCGCTGAGCACCTTCGCGGTGCTGACCGTCTGCGCCTGCTGCACCTGCTTCTCGAAGGCGCTGCGGCCCTGGACGAGTTCGTCGTGCAGGTCGCCGGTGGTGCTCTGCTCCCACACCGCGAGCCCGGCCGCGACATGGGCGTGGTCGAGCGTGTTCAGGTTCTGCACCGCCTGCTCGCCCGCCGCCAGTACGGTGTCCCGGCTGCGCGCGAACGCCGCGTCGTCGTCATGGGCGGCGGAGTACCACGACCAGCCGGTCCACGCCGCCGCGACGGCCGCGGCCGCCACGAGGGCGACCGCCGCGCCGAGGACGGGCCGCCGCCCGGTCGGCGCGGGCCGGGTGTCCTTCGGCGCGGGCGCCGCTTCCTCGTCGGTCTCCGCGGGGGCCTTCGTGGAGACCTCGGCAGGGGCCTCGGCGGCCCGGGGGTCGTCCTTGCGCGGTGGGCGCGAGCCGAAACGCATACGTGGCATCTGCCTCTCCCCTAGCGGGCCTTGAGTGCGGTGATCCGCCAGTGGCCGTTGATCTGCTCGGCGGTGACCGAGAGTTGGGCGGCGGCACTGGTGGCGGTGGAACCCGCGCGCTGCGCGGTCTGGTCGAGGAAGACCAGCAGCCGGGCGCGGTCGCCGGTGAGGCTGACCACACCGGCCCGTACGACCCTGGTGGTGAGGGTGAGTTGCTGGGCGGCGACGTTCTGCTTGATCTGCGCGAACAGCGCCTGGTACTGGGTGGCCGCGGCGCCGGCGAGGACGCTGCGCGCGGCCTGCTCGGTGGCGTCGGTGCCGTCGGGCGTGTACGCGAAGATCTGGCTCAGCGCACTGCTGACGTCGCCGATCGCCTGGTCGGTGGTGGCGGTGTCGGTGAGCGCGCGGTTGCGGGTGGCCGCCGGGTCCTTGAGGTCCTGAGCGGCGTAGAGCAGCCCGCCGGAGCCGAGCAGCAGGGCGGCGACCACCGCTGCCCCAACGATGCGCCGCCACCCGTACGCGCGCGTGCGCCGCAGCAGCCCCCGGAGCCGTCCTCCCGGCACGCCGGCGTCCACGGGCTCGGCTTCGGACTCCGGCGGCTCGGGCTCGGTCGCAGCCGCGGGTTCGGTGTCCGCCCCGGCGTCGGCGTCCGCGTCGGTGTCCGCGTCCGTGTCCGCGAGGACCTGCTCGGTGTTGTCGATGGTCGTCATCTCGTTGTCCCTCGCCCTCAGCTCGCACCGATCGGGACCGCGGTGAGCGCGGCGAGTTTCCAGGTGCCGTCCGTACGGGACAGGTTGGCTTCGAAGCGTTTGCGGTCGGTGGTGGCCGTGCCCGCCGCGGGGGTGAGCCGGACCTGCACGGTGACGATGAGCTGCGCGGTGCCCGCGCGGGTGTCCAGCTCGGTGACGGCCGCGTCCGTGACGGTGCCGCGGGTGGAGGTGGCGGCCGCCTTCATCGTCGCGGTGTCGGACGCGTGGGTGCGGGTGAGCTGGGCGTGCAGCGGGCCGGTGGTCACGCCGAGCCAGTCGTCGAGGTCCCGGGCGACGTGGGCGGCGTCCACGGTGTTGAGCCGGGCGACCCCGCGCGTGCCCGCGGCCAGCGCGGCGTCGCGCGCCTTGCCGTACGACAGCGCGCCGTCGCCGCGGGTGTCGGCGTAGGACCAGGCGGAGTAGCCGGCCAGCAGCAGTGCGACGGTGAGGGCGGCGGCCCAGGCGACCGCGGTGCGCCGGGCCCGCAGCGCCCGGGCGGCGCGTGCGGTACGCCCGCGGGTGGGCGGACGGCTCTCGGGCGCGGGGTCCGGCTCGGCCGCACCATCCGGATCAGGCGGCTCCGCCACATCCTCGGGCTCGGGCTCCGCCGCCTTCGGGCTCTTCGTCGTCCCGCTCATCAGTGGTCCTCCAGTCCGAGCAGGCCCGCCATGGTGGTGGGCCCGGCGGCGGGCAGCGCGGGCAGCGCGAGGGCGCCGGGCAGCGCCGAAGCCGCGGTGGTGGTGGCGGCGCTCACGGTGGTGGTCGCGGAGGTGGTCGTCGGCAGGACGGAGCCGGGCTGCGCCGGGCTCGGCACTCCCCCGCCGCTGGGCGCGTGCGCGGAGCCGCGTACGTCGGTGCCGGAGGAGGCGGGCGCGGTGCAGGTGGCCGCGGTGTTGAAGGCGGTCGTCGGCGGGCTGGTGTCCAGGCCGTTGCGGTAGGTGGTGCTCCCGTACCCGGAGGTGCACGGCAGCGGCGAGAAGAAGGTGACCGCCATGCCGAAGTCGAGCTTGCCGTCCTTGACCGCCGAGGAGCCGGCGGCAGCCACGGCGGGCATCTTCACCAGGAACTCCTGGATGCCGTTCTGCCGGGTGACCGCGACGTCGGAGGTGGTCAGCAGGTTGGCCAGCACCACGCTGAGGTTGGGGCCGACGTCCCGCAGCAGCGCGCTGACCTGGGTCGCGGCGCCGGGGGCGGCGGCGATGAGCCGGCGCAGGTCGGTGTCGGAGTCGTCGAGCTGCTTGGCGAGCTGGTTGGCGCTGGTGGCGAAGTTCCTGATCGCGTCGGACTCGTCGACCTGGGTGTGCAGCACCGTCTGCCCGTCGTCGATCAGCTTGGTGTCGGTGGGCAGGTTCTCGTCGGCGGCGGTCAGGAACTCGCTGCTGGTGTCCAGCAGGGACTGGAGGTTGTCGCCCTGGCCGCTGAAGGCGAGGCCGAGTTCGTCGACGTCGGTGCGCAGGGCGTCCAGCGGCACGGACTTGGTGAGGTCGTTGACGCTGGTGAGCAGGTTGGTGACCGGCGCGGGCACCTTGGTGCTGGCCTGCACGATGGTCGAACCGCCGTGCAGGTAGGGCCCGTTGTCGGTGGCGGGTTGCAGGTCGATGTACTGCTCGCCGACCGCGGACAGGTTGGCGACGACCGCGGTGAGCCGGGCGGGGATGCGGGGGGCGGAGTTGTTGATCCGCAGTTCGGCCCGCACGCCGTCGGCGGTGAGCCGGATCGGGCCGACCCGGCCGACCGACACGCCCCGGTAGGTGACGTCGGAGTGCTCGAACAGGCCGCCGGTCTGCGGGAGTTGGACGTCCACCGTGTAGTAGCCGCGCAGGCCCACGTAGCGGCCGAGGTCGGCGTAGCGGACGCCGACGAAGCCGATCACGAGGACCGCGACGATCAGGAAGGCGAGGTTCTTGGCGAGGGTGGCGCGGGTCAGCATCAGTTGCTCCCCGGGGTGGTGGCCGACGAGGAGGAGGGCGAGGACGGCGGGGACGGCGAGGAGGAAGTGGAGGGCGCGGAGGAGGTGGCCGTCGAGCCGGTCACCGAGGGCAGGGGCAGCGGCAGGTCCTTCGCGGAGGTGCCGGACTTCTTCGCGGAGGAGGTGGCCATCAGGCCGGGGTAGTCGCTGTCGCCCGCCTGGAGTTCGGGGATGAGCTGGGTGCCGGCGCTCGCGGTGAGGTCGAGGTAGACGTTGAGGTAGTCGCCCTTGACGCCGTTGAGCACCTCGTCGGTGAACGGGTAGGTCAGCAGCACCTGGAGGGAGTCGGGCAGGTCGTCGCCGGCGTCGGCGAGCCGCTGGAGGGTGGGGGCCAGCGATCTGAGGTCGGCGACGATGTCGTCCTTGCTCCGGTTGACGGTGTCGGTGGCGACCCCGGAGAGGGTGTCGAGCGAGCGGAGCATGGTGACCAGCGAGCCGCGCTGCTGCTCCAGCACCTTCAGGCCGGGGCTCAGGGAGGTGAGGATGGTGCCGATCTTCTGGTCGCGGGTGGCGAGCGTCGCGGAGAGCTTGTTGACGCTGTCGAGGGCGTCGGTGATGTCCTTCTTGTGGGCGTTCAGGTCGGAGACGAGCGTGTCGACCTGGGTGAGCATGTCGCGCACCGCGGGTTCGTTGCCGCCCAGCGCCTTGTTCAGCTCGGTGCTGATGGTGTGGATCTGCTGGATGCCGCCGCCGTTGAGCACCAGGGAGAGCGCGCCGAAGACCTCTTCGACCTCGGGGTTGCGGTTGGTGTGCGAGGCGGGGATGGTGTCGCCGGACTCCAGCCGCCCGGTGGACGTCTCGGTGCTGGGCGGGGCGGTGAGTTCGATGTACTTCTCGCCGAGCAGGCTGGACTGCTCCAGCTGGGCGTAGGCGTTCGCCGGGAGCTTGACCTTGCCGTTGAGCTGCATCGTCACGACCGCCGACCAACTGCCGTGCGCCAGCGAGATCTTGGTGACGCGGCCCACGGCGACGTCGTTGACCCGCACCGACGCCTGCGGCACCAGGTCCAGCACGTCGGCGAAGCGGGCCTTGACGGTGTAGGGGTGGCTGCCGACGTCGGCGCCGCCGGGCAGCGGCATATTCTGCACGTTGGTGAAGGAGCAGCCGGTCAGGGTGAGGGCGGCGGCGGTGAGCAGGGCGGCGGCGGCCGCGTGGCGTGCGTTCACTTCGCCGCCCCCTTGCCGGCGGAACCGGCGGAACCGGCGGAACCCGATGAACCGGAGGAACCGGCCGTGCCGCCGGTCGTGGTGTCGCTGCCGTAGACGGTGCCGACCGGCGGCAGCGGCAGCGGCACCGCGTCGTCGGCGGCCGTACCGGATGTCGTGCCGGTGGTGCTCGCCGTACCGGTGGTGGTCGTCGTGTTCCGCTTGACCGCGGACGCGCCGGTGTCGGTCGGGTCCACGCTGCCGCCCATGCTCAGCTCGTTGATGTCGGCCCGGCCGTCGAGGGTGCCGGTCGCCGGGTTGTACGTGTTGAGCAGGTTGTCGGCGGCCAGCGGCGCGTCGTCGAGGAGTTCGGCGAGCGAGGCGCGCTGGTCGACGAGGGTCTGGGTGATCGGGGTGAGCTTGTCGATGCTGGCCTTGAGTCGGCTGCGGTTGTCCTGGATGAAGGTCTTCACCGAGCCGAGCGCGGTGGACAGCTGCTGGAGCGCGCCGCCCAGGTCCTCCTTGTCGTCGGCGAGGAAGCCGCTGACCGTGGAGAGCTGGTCGGTGGCGGTCTTCACCTTGCCGTCGTTGTTCTTGAGCATCGTGGTGAAGGACTGGAGGTAGGCGAGGGTCGCGTACAGGTCGCCGCTGTGGCCGTTGAGGGTCTTGGTGGCCTGGCCGAGCTGGTCGATGCTGTCGCCGATGTCCTTGCCGTTGCCCTTGAGGTTCTGCGCCCCGACGTCGAGCAGGTCGGACAGGGCGCCGTCGGTGTTGGCGCCGTCGGGGCCCAGCGCCTTGCTGAGCTGGGTGACGGAGGCGTAGAGCTGGTCGATCTCCACCGGGGTGGTGGTGCGGCTGGCCGGGATGACGCCGTGGTCGGGCAGTTGGGCGCCGCCGGTGTACGCCGGGGTGAGCTGGACGTAACGGTCGGCGACCACGCTGGGCGCGACGACCACGGCCCCGGCCTTGGCGGGCACCTTGATGCCGTGGTCCAGCCGCAGGGTCACCTTCACCTGCTTGCCCTGCGGCTTCACCGACTCCACCGTGCCGACCTTCACCCCGAGGATGCGCAGGTCTGAGCCGGCGTAGACGCCGACGGTGCGGTCGAAGTACGCGGTGACGTGCTTGCCGGACGGCCCGCCGAAGGCGACGAACCCGGCGGTGACGGCCCCGGCGGCGACGATCGCCAGTACGACCAGCACGGACAGGGCGCGCAGCGGCACCCGCGGCCGGCGGCCGGTGCGCGGCGGCCGGGGGGTGGTGCGGCGCAGCCGCCGCGGGAAGAGGGTCACGACGCTCCTCCGGTCGCCTTGGGCGGCATGCAGCCGGTGGTCGGCTGGGTGCCGCTGGGCAGGTAGTTCTTGGGCACCAGGCCGCACAGGTAGCTGTCGAACCAGCGGCCGTTGCCGAGGGTGTTGCCGACCACCTGGTAGTAGGGGCCGGCCAGGGCCAGCACCTTGTCGAGGCTGGCCTGGTTGGCGAGCAGCACCCCGGTGACGCGGTCGAGGGCGTCGAGGGTGGGGGCGAGCTGCTGGGTGTTGTCGGTGACCAGGCCGTTGAGCTGGGTGCCCAGGGACTGGGTGCCGGTGAGCAGGGAGTGGATGGCGGTCCGCCGCTTCTCGACCTCGCCGAGGAGCAGGTTGCCGTCGGAGATCAGCTGCTGGAAGCGGCTGTTCTGGTCGGAGAGGGTCTTGGTGAGCTGCTTGCTGCCGCTGAGCAGCGAGGCGAGTTGGGCGTCGCGGCTGGAGATGGTCTTGGACAGCGACGACAGTCCGGTCGCGGCGGTGCGCACGGAGTCCGGGGTGTCCTTGAAGGTGTCCGCGATCGCCTGGAAGCTGGCGGCGAGTTGCTTGGTGTCGATCGCGTCGAAGGTCTGCCCGAGGCCGTTGAACGCCTGCGTGACGTCGTACGGTGAGGTGGTGCGGGATTTGGGGATGGTGTCGCCGGGGTTCTGCTTGGTGTTGCCGAGCGGGTCCAGCGCGAGGTACTTCTCGCCGAGCAGCGTCTTGATGGCGATGGCGGCGGTGCTGGCGTTGCCGATCCAGGTGTGCCGGACCCGGAAGCTGACCTTGACCTGGGCGCCGTCCAGCCCGACGTGGGTGACCTTGCCGACCTTGACGCCGGCCACCCGTACCTCGTTGCCGCTCTTGATGCCGGCGGCTTCGGTGAAGTACGCGGAGTAGGTGGTGCCGCCGCCGATCAGCGGCAGCGCGTCGGCGTTGTAGGCGACCAGGCTGAGCAGGGCCAGCACCAGCAGGCCGACGATGCCGACCGCGACCTGGTTGCGTTCGCGCAGCGGCCGGAAGAGCGGGCCGCGCCGGGCGGGGTCGCGCAGGCGCAGCGCGGGGGCTCGCAGCGTCATGGCCGGCACCTCGATTCGGTGATCGCTATCCCGGTGGGCGGGGTGCTGCCGTCGGAGGTGGTCACGCCGTGCACGGTGGCCTGGCACAGGTAGAGGTTGAGCCAGGAGCCGTAGGAGGCCAGCCGGCCGATGGTCTGGAGCTTGCCGGGGGTGGTGGTGAGGAACTGCTGCAACTGGGGTGTGTTGTCGCCGAGGTTGGTGGAGACCCGGTTGAGCTGGGCGATGGAGTTCTTCAGCGGCTGCCGGCCGTCCTGGAGCAGGCCGGCGGTGCTGGTGGTGAGTTGGGAGATGGCGGTGATGGACTGGCCGATCGGCTTGCGGTCGGCGGAGAAGCCGGTGACGAGCTGCTGGAGCGAGGTGATCAGGTCGTTGAAGCCGGCCTCGCGGGTGTTGACGGTGGTCAGCACCGAGTTGAGGTTGTCGATCACCTGGCCGATCACCTGGTCCTTCGCGGCGAGCGTGGTGGTCAGCGTGCCGATGTTGCCGATCAGGCTGTCCACGGTGCCGCCCTCGCCCTGGAGGACCTGCACGATCTCCCCGGACAGCTGGTTGACGTCCTTCGGGGAGAGCCCCTCGAAGAGCGGCTGGAAGCCGTTGAAGAGTTCGGTGAGGTCGAGCGCGGGCTTGGTGCGGCTGAGTGGGATGGTGCCGCCGGGGTGCATGCCGGCGCCGACCGGGCCGCTGCCCTGCTCCAGGTCGATGTAGCGCTGGCCGACGAGGTTGAGGTACTTGATGGTGGCGGTCGCCGAGGCGGGCAGGGTGCGGTCCTTGCGGACGGAGAAGTGCACTTCGGCGACCCGGTGCCGGACCACCTTGATCGAGTCGACCTGGCCGACCTTGACCCCGGCGATGCGGACGCTGTCGCCCTTGTTGAGCCCGGTGGTGTCGGTGAACTCGGCGTTGTAGCCGGAGGTGCTGCCGACGCCGGCGCCGGCGATGCTCACCGCGAGCACCGTGGTGGCGAACGCGGTGACCAGGATGAAGATCAGCGACTTGACGATCGGTCCGGTCAGGCTGCGGCGGTTCACTTCACCGTCACCTCCGCCCCGCGGTAGACCGGCCCGGTCAGCAGGCTGCTCCAGTCCGGCAGCTTCGTGGGCGAGGTGTCCATGCTGGGCGCGAGCAACTCGTTGACCAGCTCGTTCTCCTGCGGCGAGTTGGCGACCGGGGTGGTGCCGCGGCCGGTGTACGGGACCGGGTAGCACTGCGGGTCGCCGCTCGCGTCGTACACCGGGGTGTCCTTGCCGGCGACGTACTTGCCGCGGGAGGCGACGGCGGTGACGTCGACGTGCAGGCCCGGTTCGTCGGTGCCCTTGCCGAGCGCCTTGTCCATCTCGGGCACGAAGTCCGCGAGGGTGCGCAGGGTGCAGGGGAAGGACGGGGCGTACTTCGCGAGCAGTTGGAGGGTGCCGCGGCTGTCGGCGGCGAGGTGGATCAGGTTCTGCTTGTTCTGCCGCAGGTAGGTGGTGATGTCCTGGGCGGTGGCGGTCGTCGAGCCGTACAGCGTGCTGAGGTTGGCCTGCTGCTCGGCGATGGTGCCGCTGGTTCTGGTGAAGTCGGTGAGGGCCTGCACGATGTCGGGCGCGGCCGCGTCGTAGGTGTTGCTGACCGTCACGAGCTGCTTGATGTCGTCGGTGAGCGCGGGCAGTTGGGGGTTGAGCCTGGTCAGGTAGCGGTCGAGCTGGACCAGGGTGGTGCCGAGTTCCTGGCCGCGGCCGTCGAGCGCGGTGGAGACCGCGTTGAGGGTGGCGGCGAGTTTCTGCGGCTGGACGGCCGTCAGCAGCGGCATCACGTTGTCCAGGACCTGTTCGAGTTCGACGGCGTCGGCCGACCGGTCCTGCGGGATGGTGGCGTGCGCGGCGAGCGTGGCGCCGGTGCCGGTGGTGCCCGTGCCGGTGGCGGCGCCGGCCGGCGGCACCAGCGCGACGAACCGCTCGCCGAAGAGCGTGGTGGGCAGCATCTGCGCGGTGACCCCGGCCGGGATGTGCCGCATCTGACCGGGGTCGATGGCGAGCGTCAGCCGGGCGCCGGCGCCGTCGGCGTGGATGGCGGTGACCCGGCCGACGACGACGCCGCGCATCTTCACGTCCGCGCCCTGGTTCATCTCGTTGCCGGCGCTGCCGGTCTCCACGGTGACCGTCACGGAGTGCGTGAACGACTTGTCGTAGACGGCCACCGCGAGCCAGGCCAGCAGCGCGGGCACCAGCAGGAAGACGATGCCCGCGGTGCGCCGGCGGGCGGTGCCGCCGAGGCGGCGCAGGCGCGGCCGGGCCGGGGGTGCGGGCGGCGCGGGCGCCGGCCCCGGGGTGCGGGTGTCGGTGGTGGTCATCCCGCCACCCGCACGGTGGTGGTGGCGCCCCACAGCGCCAGCGACAGGAAGAAGTCGGTGAGCGAGATGATCACGATCGCGTTGCGCACCGACCGGCCGACCGCGATACCCACACCGGCCGGGCCGCCCTTGGCGGTGAAGCCGTAGTAGCAGTGCGCGAGGATCACCACGACGCTGAAGATCAGCACCTTCAGTATGGACAGCAGTACGTCCTCCGGTGCGAGGAAGAGGTTGAAGTAGTGGTCGTAGGTGCCGGGCGACTGGCCGTTGAACCACACGGTCACCAGCCGGGACGCCGCGTAGCTGCTGAGCAGGCCGATGCCGTAGAGCGGGATGATCGCCACCACGCCGGCGATGATCCGGGTGGTGACGAGGTACGGCATCGAGCGCACGCCCATGCTCTCCAGCGCGTCGACCTCCTCGTTGATCCGCATCGCGCCGAGCTGCGCGGTGAACCCGGCGCCGACGGTCGCGGACAGCGCGAGCCCGGCGATCAGCGGCGCGATCTCGCGGGTGTTGAAGTAGGCGGAGATGAAGCCGGTGAACGCCGCGGTGCCCAGTTCGTTCATCGCCGCGTAGCCCTGGAGGCCGACGACGGTGCCGGTGGCCAGCGTCATGCCGATCATCACGCCGACGGTGCCGCCGATCACGCTCAGGCCCCCGCTGCCGAAGGCGACCTCGGCGAGCAGCCGCTGCACCTCCTTGAGGTAGCGGCGCAGGGTGCGCGGCACCCACAGCACGGCCTTGATGTGGAAGAGCAGGTGGTCGCCGGTGTCGTCGAGCCAGCGCAGCCAGCGGCCCGGCCGCACCCGGCGGGCGCGGGGCGGCGGCGCGGGGGGCCCGGGCGGCTCGGGCCGCGGGGCGTCCTTGTCGAGCAGGGCCATCGCTCAGGCTCCCTTCTGCGGCACGAGTTGGAGGTAGATCGCGGTGAGCACCACGTTCACCACGAACAGCAGCAGGAAGGTGATGACCACGGACTGGTTGACCGCGTCGCCGACGCCCTTGGGGCCGCCCTTGGGGTTCAGGCCGCGGTAGGCGGCGACGATCCCGGCGATGAAGCCGAAGATCAGCGCCTTGATCTCGGAGATGTACAGGTCCGGCAGCTGGGCCAGCGCGGAGAAGCTGGACAGGTACGCGCCGGGGGTGCCGTGCTGCACGATCACGTTGAAGAAGTAGCCGCCGGCGGTGCCGACCACCGAGACCAGGCCGTTGAGCAGCAGCGCGACGAGCATCGTGGCCAGCACCCGCGGCACGATCAGCCGCTGCACCGGCGAGACGCCCATCACCTCCATCGCGTCCAGCTCCTCGCGGATCTTCCGCGAGCCGAGGTCCGCGCAGATCGCGCTGCCGCCCGCACCGGCGATCAGCAGTGCCACGATCAGCGGGCTGGCCTGCTGGATCACCGCCAGGACGCTCGCGCCGCCGGTGAAGGACTGCGCGCCCAACTGCTGGGCGAGCGAGCCGACCTGGAGCGCGATCACCGCGCCGAACGGGATCGACACCAGGGCCGCGGGCAGGATCGTCACGCTCGCCACGAACCAGAACTGCTCGATCAGCTCGCGGACCTGGAAGGGCCGCCGGAAGGTGTCCCTGATGGTGGTCGCGCCGAGCGTCATCAGCTGCCCGGTCTGGCGCAGCGCCCCGGTGCCGGGGAAGGGGCGGCGCGGTACGGCGGGAGCGGGTGCGGGCGGGCGCGGCGCCGGCCCCGGCACCGGCGGCGCGCTCACGCGGTCACCCCCGCGGCGGGGCCGGTCCTCATGCGTGCTCCTCCTGTACGGGGGCGGCGACCGGGGCGAGACCGGCCTTCATCGCCGCGCGGGCGGCCGGCGGCAGGTCGTCCCACATCGCCAGCACCCGCGCCCGGCGGCGCTGCACGGCCGCGCGCGGCGGCAGTCCGGGGCTCGGTTCGAGCTGGGGTGCGATCCGGCGCGGCAGTTCGTCGACCGCGGTGAGCTGTTCGCGGGCGAGGGTGGCCTCGTCCTTCTCCTCGGCCATCCCGATCGGGCCTTCCTTGCGGCCGCCGAGGAACTGCCGTACGACCGGCTCGTCGCTGGTGAGCAGCAGTTCGCGCGGGCCGAAGGTGACCAGGCGGCGCCGGAAGAGCATCCCCATGTTGTCCGGCACCGTCGCGGCGATGTCGAGATTGTGGGTGACGATCAGCATGGTGGCGTCGATCTGCGCGTTGAGGTCGATCAGCTGCTGCGAGATGTAGGAGGTGCGCACCGGGTCGAGCCCGGAGTCCGGTTCGTCGCACAGGATGATCTGCGGGTCCAGCACCAGCGCGCGGGCCAGCCCGGCGCGTTTGCGCATGCCGCCGGAGATCTCGCCGGGCAGCTTCCGCTCGGAGCCGATCAGGCCGACCATGTCCATCCGCTCCATGACGATGCGGCGGATCTCCGACTCCTTCTTGCGGGTGTGCTCCCGCAGCGGGAAGGCGATGTTGTCGAAGAGGTTCATCGAGCCGAACAGCGCGCCGTCCTGGAACATCAGGCCGAAGAGCTTGCGGGTCTCATAGATGTCCCGCTCCTTGCCGCCGACCATGTCGACGCCGTTCACCAGCACCCGGCCGCGCTCGGGTTTGAGCAGGCCGATCACGGACTTCAGGAAGACGGTCTTGCCGGTGCCGGAGGGCCCGAGCATCACGCTGACCTCGCCGGCCGGCAGAGTGAGCGTCACGTCCTCCCAGACGGTCTGTTTGCCGAAGGACTTCGTCAGACCCTCGACGGTCACTTCGATTCCCATTGCACCTCCCGGGGGTGGTTGCGGTGGACGGACGGGTGGGGGACGTGAGTACGGTCGAACTCCGTACGGCGGGCCGTCACTTGGTGGACCCGGCGCGGACGGGGAGCTGGGGCAGCGGGATGTCGGGCTCGTCGCAGTTCTCGGGTGTGGTGCCGTCCATCGAGCACAGCGGCGCCTGGACGAAGTTGAGGGTGTTGCCGGGTCCCGACAGGGACGCCGTGAAGAGCGAGTCCAGGTTGTCGCCGTCGGGCGTGACACAGCCGGTGAACGGGGGGATGACCAGGTCGTCGTCCACGAGCGGTCCACCCGATGCGATCGTGTAGTCCGGTCTGCCGTCGTCCCCGGGCAGTCCCTCGTCCTGGCGTCCGGTGAGGACGACGTTCAACGGCTTGGTGGTGTGGCAGCCGGCTCCGAGGTGCATGGACACGCCGTTGACCTTCACGTTGCTGATCCGCAGATCCTGGTACCCGCCGACGACAGTGATCTGGGGAATTCCCTGCGACGGGTACCCGGAGCTGACCACGGTCATCGGGCCATCGGCGGCGAAGTCGACGTCGGCGGTGATGGGGACGAACCCGAAACTGAGGAACGTAGAATGGGAGGAGGGAAGTTCGATCCCGAGAAGGGAGTCGACCTCGTAGTAGTTCTCGCTCGTGTTGAGAGCCAGCCTGCGGTTCGAATTGAGGGTGGCCAACCCGGGCTTCCCACGAGGGTCGTTGACGATCATCGCGCCGCTGAGCTTGTTGACGTTGGAGAAGCCGGTGAAGTAACCGCACAGGATCACATCCGGATAGACGAACCCTGCGGGGGGCAGCACGATGGCGCCGGCCGGCGGAACCGGCAGCCGGCTCGGGTCCAGCTCGCCCTTCGGCGCCGCGCCGCAGGACGTCACGCCCGAGCGCGGCGGGGTGTCGAGCGGGACGATGGTGCTGCGGGTGCCGTCGGCCGGACTGCCGGCGGACGGGGAGGAGGACGCCGAACCGGACGGCGTACCGGCTGTTCCCGTGGGGCTGGTCGGAGCGCCGGTGCCGGACGTCGGGTCGCCGGTGCCGGGCACGGTGACCGTCGCGAGAGTGATGTCCTGGCCGGCCTTGGCCGCGCACAGGCCGGTGATGTCGGTGAGCGCGCCGGAGCCGGCGCCGTCCGCGGCGGTCGTGCTCCCGGAGTCGTCGGCCGCGGTGGCGGCGGCGGTGTCCGCGGAGGCGCCGCTGCTGTCGGAACCCGCCCCGCTCGTACCGGAGTCGTCGCCGGTGGACGGGTCCGGCGTGGGCGTGGCCGGGTCGGTGGGGGTGCTGGTCGCAGCCTGCGGGTGCAGCGTCAGGTCCAGGTCGCCGGCGG
Source organism: Streptomyces sp. CA2R106 (assembly GCF_037034245.1). Classification (NCBI taxonomy): domain Bacteria; kingdom Bacillati; phylum Actinomycetota; class Actinomycetes; order Kitasatosporales; family Streptomycetaceae; genus Streptomyces; species Streptomyces sp. CA2R106. The sequence goes on along the minus strand of NZ_JBAGKC010000031.1, from coordinate 35,831 downwards.
CGAAGACCAGGTCTCCCCCGGCGGTCACCGACACGCCGGGCACCTTGCCGGTGAAGACCAGGTCCAGGTCGCCGCTGCCCGCCACCGTGGTGGGCTGCGCGGTCAGGTCCGGCCAGACCGCCACAGTGCGCGAGGTGCCCTGCGTGACGTTGGTCTTCATGTCGGCGCTGCCGCCGAGGGTGTCGGCTTCGGCCGGGACCAGCGCGGTGACCGCGGCCCGCGGGATGCCCACGGTGAGCGTCAGGTCGCCCGGCTGGATCGGTTTGCCGACCACCCCGTCCGACGGGTAGGTCTGCTTGATGCCGACGCTGATGTCCTGCGGGTCCTGGCCCGCGCCGAACTGGCAGGTGTACGCGAGTGACACCCCGTCGGCCGCGCCGGTGGCCGCGGAGTCGGTGCCCGGCAGCAGCCCGGCCAGGAGCGCGGCGGCCGCGACGCCCGCGAGCTGCACCACTCGACGCGGACGCGGTCGGCTCACGCGCACGGCACCCCTCATTTCCGAACTCCTTTTCCAGCCCTGGCGGCAGGACATTACGTGTGGGTAATAAGGCCGGACAAGTGATCGAACACCCGAAGATCCGGCCAATTTCCGGAACCGGGGATTCTTGTCACCCCGTGACAAACCCCAACCGGAATTTTGTCCTCCAGTGAGTGCCCCCTCCTGGCGCAGGGACCCCGGCCTCGTGGCGCGGGCCGGGGTCCCTGGTGGTGCGGGTGGGCGGGGGGTGTGGCGATCCGCCCGTCAGGAGATCTGCCGGGTCACGGCGAGGTGATCTGGAGGGTGGTCGGCGAGACGGTGTAGTCGCCGGAGTACGTGGTGGCGTCACCGGAGTTGATCAGGCCGAGGCAGGTGCCCGACACGTTGTACGCGTGCAGGTTGCCGGTGCCCAGCACCTTCAGGTCGTGCGTGGAGTTGGTGTAGGTGACGTCCAGCGTGGCCGCCGTGGTGGAGCTGGCGCCGGCGAAGGTGGCGGTGCAGCCGAGGCCGCTGATGTGCGCCTTGACGCCGGTGAGGGTGCCGGTGGTGACGCCGCCGCTGTAGCTGACCGCGTTCAGGGCCCACGGGGTGCCGTCGGCCGTGACGGTGAAGGTGATGCCCAGCGGGCCGGAGCAGCTGGTCCACGCCACGGAGGCGATCGAGGCGATGCCGGTGCCGCTGGCACCGGTGGTGTTCGCCGCGGTGCCGGTCGCGGTGGACGTCTTGCAGGTGAGCGTGGTGCCGGTGGCGGTGTCCTTCAGGACGGTGTTGGTGGAGGTGCCGGTGAAGGCGCCGCCGCCGGTGACCGTCCACGTGCCGGCCGCGGAGGCCGGGCTGATGGCGAGGCCGAGGGCCGCGGCGAACGCGGCGCCGGTGACGACACCGCCCTTGACGAGAGGCGAGATCTTACGCACGGGCTGTTCCTTCCTGGGAGTTGACGTGCCTGATAAAACCGTCGTCCGCGCTGCTCGAAGCGCGAATTCGGTTGCGACTCACTACCTGGAACGTGGGGTACCGATTCCGGTCGGTTGCCCTTGCGGGGCAGGACGTTACGCACGGGTAACGAGACGGCGCAACAATCGGGCCGAAGAATCTCCACCGATCACTACCGGCCGGTATTTTTCTGTCACCGGGGCAACATCGCCGCCGGCGGCTTTGTAAAGGAGTGAGCACTTGCAGACCGCCGGCCCGCCCGTCGGCGTCCGCCGCGGCGCACCCCGCCGCCCCTGCGGTACGGTCGCCCCGCCGCGCCGGCCCGGGCCCGCGCGGCACCGGCCGACAACGTTTGCGTGTCCATGGGGCTGCGCTCCGTAGACGTTTGGTCTATCTTGCAGCGAGGTCACCGACGCGCGATGGGGCGCTGGGGAGGGGGCGGGGATGACCATCATGCGGCAGACCCCGGAGCACACCGAGTCGCCGGGGCCGATTCCGCGGGAGTTCGCCGCCATCATGCGCCCGGAACTGCCCAGCCTTTTAAAAGAGATGGCGGCTGAAATCGTCACCGCGATCCCCGAATACGGGCACCTCCTGGAGGGCCCGAACAGCCGGGTGATCAAAATCGGGATCGAGCAGAGCATCGCCACGTTCGTGGACCGGGTCGCCGCTCCCACCGCGACCACCTCGCTGCGCGACGACCTGTGCCGCCGGTTCGGCCGCTTCGAGGCGTACGAGGGCCGCAGCCTGGACAACCTCCAGGCCGCGTACCGGATCGGCTGCCAGGTGGCGCTGCGCCGGGTGCGCACGGTCGGGCGCCGCTACAACCTCTCCGCGTCCTTCATGCTCACCTTCGCCGACGCGCTCTTCGCCTACATGGGCGACCTGGCGGAGCTCTCCCGCGAGGGATACGTGCAGGCGCTCGCGGAGTTGGGCGAGGAACCGGACAACCGGCGGCGCCGGCTGCTGCGGCGGATACTCGGCGGCACCGCGGTGGCGCGCAGCGCGCTGGCCGAACTCGCCGAGCACGCGGCGTGGCCGCTGCCGGAGGAGGTCACGATGGTGGCCGTCGCCCCCGGCACCCGGCCGGCCCGGACCGCGCTCGACCGCGACGTGCTCCAGGACTTCGCCGACCCCGAGCCGCACTTACTCGTGCCGGGGGCGTTCACCGAGGAGCGGCGCGCCTCGCTGGCCGCCGCGCTCGGCGGCTGCCGGGCCGCGGTCGGACTGACCACGGGGCTCGGTGAGGCCGCCGACTCGCTGCGCTGGGCCCGGCACACCCTCGCACTGGCCGGCTCCGGGGTGGTCGGGGGCAGCGCGGCCGACGGGGCGGACGACGCGCTGGTCCTCAGCGAGGACCACCTGCTGCCGCTGTGGCTGCTGGGCGACCCGGCGCTGGCCGACCAGATGGCCCGCAAGTACCTCGCGCCGCTGGTCGGGCTGACCCCGGCGCAGCGCACCCGGCTGATCGACACCCTGCGGATCTGGCTGACCACCCGGGGCACCGCGGGCCAGGTCGCCGACCAGTTGGGCGTCCACCCGCAGACGGTCCGCTACCGCCTGCGCATCCTCGACCGCGCGTTCGGCGACCAACTCGCGCACCCGGATGACCGGTTCGCGACGGAGATCGCGCTGCGCGCCCTGCACCTGCGCCGCCACGGCGAGGACGGCACCGCGCCGGCGTAGCGCGCCGGCGTAGCGCGGGACGCCCCTCGTCCCGGCGTGCGGTACGCGGAACAAGGGGCGCCCGGGAGGGGTCAGGAGGCGTATGCCTCCAGTTCCGACAGCTGGCCCGCCGGCCAGCCGGTGTTCGCGGTGAAGGTGAGCCGCAGGTAGCGGGCGGCGGCCGAACTGAGCGTGACCGTCGCGGTGTTGCCCGAGGACGGGTCGAACGTGTAGTCCGCGGCGCCCTTGAGCGTGGTGAACGTCGAGCCGTCGGTGGACCCGAGCACGGAGAGGGTCTGGGTGCGGGTGGCCCACGCGGTGGCCGGCGGCAGCTTCAGCACCAGCCGCCCGAGGGTCCGGGTGGCGCCGAGGTCCACGGTCAGCGACTGCGGGAAGGCGTTGTCGGTGCTCTCCCAGTACGTACTGGCGTCGCCGTCCACCGCGTTGGACGCCGTGTAGACGTCCGCGTGCCCGGTGTCGGTGGCCGGCCGGCCCTGGGCGAGGTTGCCGTCGGAGGGCGGGGTGGTGCCCCCGGTGGAACCGCCGTCCGTCGAGCCGCTCGTCGTACCGCTCGTCGTACCGCCGTCCGTCGAGCCGCTCGTCGTACCTCCGCTGCTGTCGCCCCTGCCCGGCTGCGGCCAGGTGGTGCAGTCGCCCCAGGTGCCGGACCAACCGCTGTTGCCCGAGCCCTGGTTGACGGTGAAGGGCGTCAGGTCCGCCGGGTACGGGCAGTCGTAGACGCCGGTGGCGCCGGTGCCGGTGGCCGTGACATCGCTGAACGTCGCCGACCCGGGTGTCTCCGCCTGCACCACCACGGTGCCGGTGTTCGTCGCGGTCGCGCCGTCCACGGTCACACCGCTGACGTCGTAGCCGTGGCCGCCGCCGGAGACGAACTCGAAGTCGCTGTAGGGGCTGTCGACGAAGGTGGTGCCGGAGATCCGCACATCCACGGACGTGATCGCCGAGTCGTACGAGTCGACCCGCAGCGCCCCCATCGGGTGGCCCCAGTTGGGGTTCAGCGCGCCGGTGCGGATGAGGGTGTTCCCGGAGACCGTGACCTTGCCCGAGAGCGGGTTGAAGGGCTGGAGGAACGCCTGGTTGGAGATGGCCAGGCCGCTGCCGAGGGCGTTGGTGTCGGCAATGACGTTGTCGGACACGGTGTTGTCCGAACCGCCGTAGATCGCGATGCCGTTGGCGAGGTTGGGCTGCACGACGGTGTTGCCGGTGAAGGTGTTGCCGGTGTCCGGCGAGCCCAGCGACCACATGGCGAGCGAGTCGTCGCCCTGGTTGCGCAGGAAGTTGTTCCTGACGGTGACGCCCTGCGCGCTGCCGTCGAGGTTGAGCCCGTCGGCGGTGGTGCCGATGATCCGGCTGTCCTCGACCGTGAGGTTGTCGTTGTCGCCGGTCAGCCACAGGCCGCACTTCTCGCGCTGCACCCACATCCCGGAGACCACGGAGTTCGGGCCGAGGCTGCCGGTGACGAAGTTGTCGGGCGAGCTGTCGTTGCGGGTGCTGACGTCGCCGAACACCGCGAAGTCGTAGAGCTTGGTGTTGCCGGTGGCGGACGTCTGGTCGATGAAGTGCGAACTGTGCACCACCGAGTACCAGTTGCCCGCGCCGCGCAGCGTGACGTCGTCGACCGGGAGCTGCGAGGTGACCTTGAAGTCGCCGGCGGGTATCCACACCTCCTTGCCGGCGGCCTTGGCGTCGGTGATCGCCTGGCGGAACGCCTGGGTGGAGTCGCCGCTGCCGCTGGGGTCGGCGCCCTCGTCGATGACCGACACCGAGTCCGCCGGCTGCGCGGCGGCCGCCGCGACCTGCTCGAAGTCGGCGACGTCGATGGTGGCGGTGCCGGTGTCGCCGGAGTCGATCTGGAGCTTGACCGTGTCGCCGGCGGCGAGGTTCTGGCCGAGTTGCAGCCGGGAGTCGTCGAAGAAGTGGTGGGTCTTGGAGCCGGCGATGTTGCCGGTGTCCACGTAGCTGTACTGCGAGGTGACGGCGAGTTTCCGGCTCAGCTCGGTGCCGTTGACGTAGACCGAGAGGGTGCCGGAGGCGCCCTGCGGCAGGTTGTAGGCGACGTCGACGGCGTTCGCGGCCTTGGTGAGGGTGAACTCGACGTACTGGCCCTGGCCGAGGGTGACCGCCTGGCGGCCGGACGCCTCGGAGGCGACGGTGCCCTGGGTGTAGTCGGGGCCGATCACGGTGCCGTCGGTGTGCGCGGCTTCGGCCTCGTACTCCGTGAACGGCACCGAGGCGCCGCCGGCGGCGTCGAACGGGGAGACGGCCGATGCCTTGGCGGCGGGGCCGGCGGCGGTGGGGGCCGCCGAGGCGGTGGCGGTGGCGGTCAGGGCGATGAGTCCGCCCGCGGCCACTGCCGCCGCGGTGGCCGCGGCCAGCACGAGCGAGGAGCGACGTCTGGTGTCCATGGGGTGGGGGGCTTCCCTTCTGACGGGAGTCGCTGACGTGACGCACACCCTAGGGATGCCGAACACGTCACAGCAAGATGTCGATTGGATTTCGCAAGATTTGGATAGCTTGCAGAGATCTCGCAAATACCCTGCAAGAAACTTGCGGTAGCTGTACTAGAATCGACGCCATGACACGACGACTTGCCGAGGTGGCAAAGAAGGTCGGGGTGAGCGAGGCCACCGTCAGCCGCGTGCTGAACGGGAAGCCGGGCGTCTCCGATGCGACCCGGGCCGCGGTCCTCACCGCCCTTGACGTGCTCGGATACGAACGGCCCACCCAGCTGCGCGGCGAACGCGCCCGACTGGTCGGCATGGTCATGCCCGAGTTGCAGAACCCGATCTTCCCCGCGTTCGCCGAGGTGGTCGGCGGCGCGCTCGCCCAGCAGGGGTTCACCCCGGTGCTGTGCACGCAGACCGCCGGCGGCGTATCGGAGGCGGACTACGTGGAGTTGCTGCTCCAGCAGCACGTCTCCGGGGTGGTCTTCTTCGGCGGGCTCTACGCCCAGGCGGAGTCCCCGCACGACCACTACGCGCGCCTGGCCGAACGCAACCTGCCCACCGTGCTGATGAACGCCGCCATCGACCATCTCGACTTCCCCCGCGTCTCGTGCGACGACGCGGTGGCGGTCGAGCAGGCGATGAACCACCTCATCTCGCTCGGCCACCAGCGGATCGCGCTGGTGCTCGGCCCGCCGGACCACGTGCCCTCGCGCCGCAAACTGGCCGCCGCCCGCCGGGTGGACCCGTCGGTCACCGTGGAGCACGCGCTGTTCACGCTGGAGGGCGGGCAGGCCGCGGCGAGCCGGCTGCTGGCCCGCGGGAACACCGCGTTCATCTGCGCCTCCGACCTGCTCGCGCTCGGCACGATCCGGGCCGCCCGGCGCCGGCGGCTGTCCGTGCCCGGGGACGTCTCGGTGATCGGCTACGACGACTCCTCGCTGATGAACTGCACCGAGCCGCCGCTGACCACCGTGCGGCAGCCGATCGAGGCGATGGGGCGGGCCGCGGTGGACCTGCTCGCCGGGGAGATCAGCGGCGCCTCCGTCGACCACGACGAGCTGTTCTTCGAGCCGGAGTTGGTGGTCCGCGGCTCCACCGGCCCGGCCCGCGCCAACGCGTAGGCGCCGCCAAGGGACGTCCGCCACCCACGGGCGCGGGAGACCGCGCGACCTGCCCGCCGCCATGCCGCGCCGGGCCGGCCGCGCGGTCTCCCGCGCCCCTGCGCGTTCCCCGCCCGTCAGGGCACCCCTGAGCGCCCTCTCCCTGCTGTGACCAAGTCGTGTCTTTGCGAAATTCGCGCGACATCTTGCGGACATCTATCGGGTTAAGTACGTTGAGCCAACCCGGGACGGCGGCGCACTCTCGCGCCGGACGCATGTGCCTCACGTGCCACGGGGGTCCCAGATCGCAGTCCAACGACGCGCAGTGGTTCAGGGGAAGGGCAGAACATGAGCAGAATCGGCTACCGCAGACTGGTGGCAGTCGCTCTGGTCGCGGGGATCGGGTTGACCGGTACCGCGTGTTCCAGCAGCAAGAAGGACGGCTCGGGCAGCACCAGCAGCGCCGACGCCGCGACCCCCTTGGACCCGAAGACCAAGGTGACCATCAGCGTCGACTGCGAGCCGCCGACCACGAAGAAGGCCGAGCGCCGGGAGTGGACCGACGACGTCGCGGCGTTCAACAAGATCTATCCGAACGTCACGATCAAGAGCAAGGACGCCTTCCCCTGCGAGGACCCGGCCAAGTTCACCGCCCAACTCCAGGCCGGCACCCAGACGGACACGTTCTACTCGTACTACACCGACCTCGCGCAGGTGCTCGACGCCGGCCAGGCCGCCGACATCTCGGACTACGTCAACGCCAAGACGATCCCGAACCTGGCGAGCATCGACCCGAGCGTGCTGAACGTCCTCAAGGACGGCGGCAAGCTGTACGGGCTGCCCACCTCGAACTACAAGATGGGCCTGATCTACAACCGGAAGATCTTCCAGGAGGCCGGGCTCGACCCGAACAACCCGCCCACCACCTGGGACGAGATCCGCCAGGACGCCAAGGTGATCTCCGACAAGCTCGGCGGCAAGGGCATCACCGGCTACATGGACAACTCCGGCGGCAACCAGGGCGGTTGGCACCTGGTCTCGGAGATGAACGGCGTGGGCGTGCGCGCGGTCAGCGAGGACGGCACCAAGGCCGCCTTCGACACCGCCGCCACCAAGCAGGTACTCCAGACGCTGCACGACATGCGCTGGACCGACAAGTCGATGCCGGCCGACCCCGGTGTGCAGTGGGGCGACGTCCAGAAGGCGATGGGCACCGGCAAGATCGGCATGTACGTCGGCGCGCCCGACGATGTGACGCTGGAGGTCCAGCAGTACCACGCCGACTACAAGGACCTGGGCATGGCCCCGATCCCCGGCGGCAAGATCGCGCTCATGGGCGGCAACGACTACATGTTCAAGAAGTCGGACAGCCCCGACCAGATCAAGGCGGGCATCGCCTGGATCAACTTCAAGTACCTGACGCTGGGCAAGGGCCAGTTCAACTACGCCCGCACCAAGGCGGACGGCCTGCCGGTCGGCCTGCCCGAGCCGTTCTTCTTCACCGGCTCGGCCAAGGACCAGGACAACCAGCTCAAGACCGCCAGCGCCACCATCCCGGTGGACAACTTCAAGACGTACACCGGCGTCGACACCCCCGTGCTCGCCGAGCCGCCGAACGCGCAGAAGGTCTACACGGTGCTCGACACCGTGATGTCGGGCGTGCTGACCAACAAGGGCGCCGACATCGACAAGCTGCTCAAGACCGCGACCGACCAGGTCAACCAGCTGCTGGCCGCCAGCAGCTGACCGTACGCCCCGCGGGGCCGGTCCGGCGACCGGCCCCGCGGGCACCCGATCCGACCCGCGGCAGCATCCGCGCCACCCCAGCGTCAGCTCCACCTCCAGCTTCAGCCGAGGAGCCCCCATGGCGGCGACGACCGTCCCCGAGAACACGACCAAGCGCCACGCCGGGCGCCCGGCCGGCCCGGACCGGCCCGGCGCCAGACGCGGCCTGCCCCGCAAGGCGGCGGCGAACCTCCAGGCATACGGCTTCCTCGTCGGCGCGGTGGTCTGCTTCCTGGCCTTCTCCTGGTACCCGATGGTCCGGGAGTTCATCATGAGCTTCCAGGACAAGAAGCGCGGGGTGACCTCCTGGGTCGGGATGCGGAACCTCGACCGCGTCTACCACGACCCGTTCTTCTGGACCGCGTGGAAGAACACCGCCGAGTACACCGGCTACGCGCTGGTCATCGGCTTCGCGCTGCCGTTCTTCGTGGCGATCGTGCTCAACGAACTGCGGCACGCCCAGGCCTACCTGCGCATCCTGGTCTACCTGCCGGTGATGCTCCCGCCGGTCGCCGGCGGCCTGCTCTTCAAGTACTTCTACGACCCGGACTACGGGCTCTTCGACCACATCCTGAAGACCCTCCACCTGCCGACCTCGCAGTGGCTGGACTCCTCGCACACCGCGATGATCTCGGTGGTGATCGCGGCCACCTGGATGAGCATGGGCAGCGCCACCCTGGTCTACCTCGCCGCGCTCCAGAACATCCCCGGTGAACTGTACGAGGCGGCCGACCTGGACGGCGCCGGGCTGTGGAGCAAGATCTGGCACGTCACCATCCCGCAGACCCGCATGGTGCTCTCGCTGATGCTGCTGCTCCAGATCGTGGCGACCATGCAGGAGTTCACCAACGTCTTCGTGCTGGCCGGCGGCAACGGCCCGGAGAACTCCACGATGACCGTGGTCTACATGATCTACCAGTACGGATTCCGCTACAACAACCTCGGCAGCGCCGCCGCGCTCGGCCTGTTCCTGCTGCTGGTGCTGATCGTCTTCTCGGGCGTCTACACGCGGCTCAGCCGGACCGACGAGCAGGAGGGATGACGGACATGGCAGCCATCTCCACACCGCAGAACCGCACCCTGATCTCCGCGGCGGCGCTGAACCGCCGCAAGGGCCGGATCACCTACCGGATCGTGCTGACCGTGGTGCTGGTCGTCTTCACCCTGGTCTTCCTCGGCCCGCTGTACTGGATGGTCACCGGCGGCCTGAAGTCCGCGAGCGAGGTCGTCGCGAACCCGCCGACGTACTTCCCCAAGCACCCCAAGCCCGGCACCTACCACACCGCGTGGACCCAGCTGAAGCTCGCGCGGCTGCTGTTCAACACGCTGTACTACGCGTTCGGCGCGCTCGCCTTCCAGCTGGTCTTCGACGTCGCCGCCGCGTACGCGGTCTCCAAGCTGCGCCCGGTGTTCGGCAACGTGATCCTGGCCGGGATGCTGGCGACGCTGATGATCCCCTCGGCGGTGCTGATCGTCCCGCAGTACGTCACCGTGCTCGACCTGCCGCTGCTGCACCTGAACCTGGTCGGCACCCCGTGGGCGATCTGGCTGCCGACGGTGGCCAACGGCTTCAACATCTTCCTGCTGAAGCGGTTCTTCGACTCGATACCGAACGACCTGATGCACGCCGCCGCGATCGACGGCGCCGGGCCGCTGCGCACCCTGTGGTCGATCATCCTGCCGATGTCCCGGCCGATCCTCGGCGTGGTGTCGATCTTCGCGGTGGTCAACGTCTGGAAGGACTTCCTCTGGCCGATGCTGGTGGAGCCCGACCCGGACAAGCAGCCGATCAACCTCGGCATCAACTCGCTGTCGCAGGGCGTCCCGGAGAACGTGATCATCGCCGCGCTGGCCATCTCCGCGGTGCCCACCCTGCTGATCTTCCTGCTCTTCCAGCGCAACATCATGTCCGGTCTGACCGCGGGCGGCCTGAAGGGCTGACGCCCGCGGCACCGCCTGCGCACCACTTCCGCAGCACCCCTCAGCACTCCGCCGCCGGCCCCTGCCATCATCCCCGCGATCGGGGCCGGCGGCGGAGTCCCACCTGCCCGAAAGGACGTTGACGTGGCAGACACCCCTCAGCCCGAGGCCGACGAGAACTGGTGGCGCGACGCGGTCATCTACCAGGTCTACCCGCGGAGCTTCGCCGACAGCAACGGCGACGGGACCGGTGATCTCGCCGGCGTGCGGTCCCGGCTGCCGTACCTGGCCGAGCTGGGCGTCAACGCACTGTGGTTCAGCCCCTGGTACCCCTCGCCGATGGCCGACGGCGGCTACGACGTCGCCGACTACCGCGACGTGGAGCCGGTCTTCGGCTCGCTCGCCGAGGCCGAGAAGCTGATCTCCGAGGCCCTCGCGCTGGGCATCAGGACGATCATCGACATCGTGCCGAACCACGTCTCGGCCGCGCACCCCTGGTTCCGGGAGGCGCTGGCGGCCGGGCCCGGCTCGGCCGCGCGCGAACGGTTCTGGTTCCGGCCCGGCCGCGGCGCGCACGGCGAACTGCCGCCGAACAACTGGCCCTCGCAGTTCGGCGGACCGGCCTGGACCCGGACCACCGACCCCGACGGCACGCCCGGCGACTGGTTCCTGAACCTCTTCGACTCCGGCCAGCCGGACCTGAACTGGAACCACCCCGACGTGCTCGCCGAGCACGAGGACATCCTGCGGTTCTGGTTCGACCGCGGCGCCGGCGGCGTACGCATCGACTCCGCGGCCATGGTCTGCAAGGACCCCGACCTGCCCGACCTGCCAGACCCGGGCGCCGGCGCCGAGGCGGCGCTGCCCGCGCACCCCTACGTCGACCGGGACGACCTGCACGACATCTACCGGAGCTGGCGGCGGATCGCCGACTCCTACCCGGGCGTGCGCATCCTGGTCGGCGAGGTGTGGCTGCCGGACGCCGAGCGGTTCGCCCGCTACCTGCGGCCGGACGAGATGCACACCGCGTTCAACTTCGACTTCCTGGCCTGCCCGTGGGAACCGGACCGGCTGCGCACCTCGATCGACGTCACGCTCGCCGCGCACGCCCCGGTCAGCGCCCCCGCCACCTGGGTGCTGTGCAACCACGACGTGACCCGCACGGTGACCCGCTACGGCCGGGCCGACACCGGGTTCGACTTCGCCACCAAGGCGTTCGGGATACCGACCGACCTGGAGCTGGGCACCCGGCGGGCCCGCGCGGCCGCCCTGCTGACGCTGGCGCTGCCCGGGTCGGTCTACCTCTACCAGGGCGAGGAGCTGGGGCTGCCCGAGGTCGAGGACATCCCGACCGGCAAGTTGCAGGACCCGATGTACCTGCGCTCGGCCGGTACCAACCCCGGGCGCGACGGCTGCCGCGTACCGCTGCCGTGGTCCGGTGCCACCCCGCCGTTCGGCTTCGGACCGGACGGCTCGGCCGAGTCCTGGCTGCCCCAGCCGGTCCAGTGGGCCGCCCGCACCGCCGAGGTCCAGTCCGCCGACCCCGGGTCCATGCTCTCCCTGTACCGGGCGGCGATCCGGCTCCGCAAGGACACCCCGGAACTCGGCCACGGCACCGCCTTCACCTGGCTGGACAGCGCCCCCGGCGTGCTGGCCTTCCGCCGCTCCCCCGGCTTCGTCTGCGTCGTCAACCTCTCCCCCGACCCGGCTCCCCTCCCCGCGCACCGCACCCTGCTACTCACCTCCGCCCCCCTCGCCTCCGACGGCCTCCTCCCGCAGGACACCGCCGCCTGGCTCCTCGCGTAGCGCCGCCTCCCCCTGGGGCCGCCCTCCCCCACAGGCGGCCCCTTCGGTGTGCCCGCCCGCCGGAAGTCCCCCGGAAGCCGTGAGAAGTCCCCTCGGAAAGGAGGAGGGCGGGAGCGACATCGCGTCGGGGTGACGATTAGAGTGGGGGCGTGCCTCAACTACGTCTCGCTCTGAATCAGATCGACTCCCGTGTCGGCGACATCGCCGGGAACCGCGCGGAGGTGGTGCGCCGGGTCCGGTACGCGGCCGAGCAGGGGGCCCACCTCGTCGCGTTCCCGGAGATGATGCTGACCGGCTATCCCGTCGAGGACCTGGCGCTGCGGTCGTCCTTCGTGGAGGCGAGCCGGACGGCGCTGGTGGAGCTGGCCGCGGAACTGGCCGCGGCGGGCCTGGGCGCGCTGCCGGTGGTCGTCGGCTACCTCGGCCGCAGCGAGAACGCGCAGCCGAAGTACGGCCAGCCGGCCGGCGCGCCGCAGAACTGCGCGGCGGTGCTGCACGAGGGGAAGGTCGCGCTGCGGTTCGCCAAGCACCACCTGCCGAACTACGGGGTGTTCGACGAGTTCCGCTACTTCGTGCCCGGCGACACCATGCCGGTGGTGCGGGTCGGCGGCGTGGACGTGGCGCTGGCGATCTGCGAGGACCTGTGGCAGGACGGCGGCCGGGTGCCGGGCGCGCGGGAGGCCGGCGCGGGCCTGCTGCTGTCGGTGAACGCCTCGCCCTACGAGCGGGACAAGGACGACACCCGGCTGGAGCTGGTCCGCAGGCGGGCCCGGGAGGCCGGCTGCACCCTGGCGTACCTGGCGATGGTCGGCGGCCAGGACGAGCTGGTCTTCGACGGCGACTCGATCGTGGTCGGCGCGGACGGCGAGGTCATCGCGCGGGCGCCGCAGTTCACCGAGGAGTGCGTGCTGCTCGACCTGGAGCTGCCCGCGGCCGCCGCCGAGGTGCCGGCCGGGCGGGTCGCGGACGGCCTGGAACTGCGGCACGTGGTGCTGTCCGCCGAGCCGGTCCCGGCGTACACCCCCCGGTACCCCGGCACCGAGGCCGAGCCGCTGGGCGACGAGGCGGAGATCTACGGCGCGCTGGTCACGGGCCTGCGCGCATACGTCGCCAAGAACGGCTTCCGGTCGGTGCTGATCGGCCTGTCCGGCGGGATCGACTCGGCGCTGGTCGCCGCGCTGGCGTGCGACGCGATCGGGGCGGAGCACGTGTACGGCGTCTCGATGCCGTCGGCGTACTCCTCGGACCACTCCAAGGGCGACGCGGCCGAACTGGCCCGCCGTACCGGCCTGAACTTCCGTACGGTGTCGATCGCCCCGATGTTCGACGCGTACATGGAGTCGCTGAAGCTGACCGGCCTCGCCGAGGAGAACCTCCAGTCGCGGCTGCGCGGGGTGACGCTGATGGCGATCTCCAACCAGGAGGGCCAGATCGTGCTGGCCCCGGGCAACAAGAGCGAGCTGGCCGTGGGCTACTCCACGCTCTACGGCGACTCGGTGGGGGCGTACGGCCCGATCAAGGACGTCTACAAGACCACCGTCTTCCGCCTCGCCCGCTGGCGCAACGAGGACGCGGCCGCCCGCGGCGAGACCCCGCCGATCCCGGAGAACTCGATCAGCAAGCCGCCGAGCGCCGAACTGCGCCCGGGCCAGGTCGACACGGACTCGCTGCCGGACTACGACGTGCTGGACCGGGTCCTGGAGCTGTACGTCGACCGGGACCGGGGCCGCGAGGAGATCGTCGCCGCGGGGTACGACGAGGAGCTGGTCACGCGGGTGCTGAAGCTCACGGACACCGCCGAGTACAAGCGGCGGCAGTACCCGCCGGGCACCAAGATCTCGGCGAAGGGCTTCGGCAAGGACCGCCGCCTGCCCATCACCAACCGCTGGCGCGAGGGCGGCTGACCCCCCGCCGGGCCGGCCGCCCGCGGCGGGGGCGGCAACATTCGGCCCGGCCCGGAACTCTTGCCCGGGCCCGGGGGCGGCTGCTGTGATCCGGCCCATGGATGCTTCTGCTGCGGGGCCCGGCCGCTGACGGCGACGTACGACCGGATCGGGGTCGGGTACCGGGACGTGCGGCGCGCCGATCCGCGGCTGGCCGCCCTGATCGACCAGGCGCGTGTTCCTCGACCCCGACGTGCGCCGGGCGAACTCCACCTTCGCCCAACTGCCCGCCGCCGTCGTCGAACCGGCGATCGAGCGGCTGCGCGCGGACCTCGCCTCGGGCGCCTGGCACCGCCGCCACGCCGACCTGCTGGCCTTGGACGCCGTCGACTACGGCTACCGCCTCCTCGTCGCGGGGGGCTGACCCCCGCCCGGCAACGGCAGCGCGGCAACAGCGCGTTGGTCAGGGGACGTCGAGCCGGGCGGCCACCGGCAGGTGGTCGCTGCCGGTGCGGGGCAGCGTCCAGGACGAGACCGGCTCGATGCCCTTGACCATGATCTGGTCGATCCGCGCCATCGGGAAGGACGCCGGCCAGCTGAAGCCCATGCCGTTGCCCGCGGCGCCCTGGGTGGAGCGCATCTGCGAGGTGACGGAGGCGAGCGCGCGGTCGTTCATGGTGCCGTTGAGGTCGCCGAGGAGCACCACGTGCGGCAGGGTCTCCGCGGCGATCGCCGAACCGAGCGCGTCGGCGGCCCGGTCGCGCTGCCCGGCGGTGAACCCGGCGTCGAACTTGACGCGTACGGACGGCATGTGCGCGACGTACACCGCGACCTTGCCGTGCGGGGTGGCGGCGGTGGCGCGCATCGCCCGGGTCCAGCCGAGCCGGATGTCGACCGGACGCACCGAGCTGAGCGGGTACTTGCTCCACAGCCCGACGGTGCCCTGCACCGAGTGGTAGGGGTAGGCGGCCGCCAGGTCGCGGCTGTAGCGGGCGACCTGCCCGGCCGCCAGTTCCTCCAGCGCGACCACGTCCGCGTGCGCGGCGATCACGTCCTTGGCGGTGCCGTCCGGGTCGGGGTTGTCGGCGTTGACGTTGTGCGTGAGGACCGTGAGATTGCCGCCGGTCCCGGCCTTGTCGGTGAGCAGCCCGCCGAAGAGGTTGAACCACACCGCGGTCGGCAGCAGCACCGCGATCAGCGCGGTGACCGAGCGCCGCAGCAGCGCCACCACCAGCAGCACCGGCACGAGCAGGCCGAGCCAGGGCAGGAACGTCTCCAGCAGGCTGCCGAGGTTGCCGACCCGGTTGGGCACGTCGGCGTGGAAGAGCAGCAGTCCGGCGAGCACGACGGCGACCACCGCCGTGACGATGCCGCGCCGCCACATCCCCGCGGGCCGCCACCACCGCAGGAAGCGGGCGCGCAGCCGGTCCCGGGCCCCGGCCGCCCCGGCGTCCGGCCCCACCGGGTCCGTGCCGTCCGTGCTGGTGTCCGTGCCGTTCTGCGCCTGGGTCATAGAAGTCCTTGCCTGCCTGCCACTTGCCGGTGCTTCGAACCCTAGAGCCTGCCGCGGTGATCGCCGCGACCGCCGCGGCGCCGCGCCGCCCGGCACGCGGATCCGCCCGGCACGCGCATCCGCCGTACCGCACCTCCGTCGTACCGCCGCGGGCACGCGCGCCGGTAGGGAGCGCCGTCGTACCGTCACCGGTCGCCGACTCCGAGCGACCGACTCTACGGGATTCGTATGTGAAGCGACGGTCAGGTGCGGGTCGCGGGTTCCGCGGGCGGTACGGATCGCCCGGACTGTGACGAGACCTGGACATAAGCGGCCGGCGGCCGTGACGGCGGCCCGGTCCGCGGCCGTTCGCGGGTCAGGCGCGCGGGCGCATCCCGTCCAGCAGCGTGTCCACCACCCGGTCGGCGAGGTCCGCCGGGAGCGACGCGTCCGGGTAGAGCGTGGCGCGGGACAGCACCGGGCCGACCACCATGTCGCAGAGCAGTTCCAGGTCGGCGCCCAGCTCGGGGCGGATCTCGCCGCTGGCGATGCCGCGTTCCAGCACCGCGACGAGCATCCGGCGGCGGCCGGCGATCACGGTGTCGTGGTAGCGCTGCCACAGGCCGGGGTTGCTCCGCATCTGCGTCACCATGGTGCGCAGCAGCGCCGACTCCCGCTTGGCGAGGCCGCGCCGGCGGATGAACTCCACCGCGCGCACCAGGTCCTCGCGCAGGTCGCCGGTGCCCGCGCCGGCCGGTGGCGGCGGGCCCTCGACGGTGGCGAGCACGTCGAGCAGCAGCGCCTCCTTGCCGGGCCAGCGCCGGTACAGCGTGGCCTTGCCGACGCCCGCGTGCCGGGCGATGCCCTCCATCGTCAGCTCACCGATCTGGGTGCCGTCGGCGATCAGCCGCAGGACGGCGTCGATGACGGTGCCGTCGACGGCGGCGTTGCGCGGGCGTCCGCGGCCGGAGAGGCCCTCCGTCACTGCTCGGCACCCACCATCTCCCGCTCTCCCGAGCCGCCGCCGGGCGCCGGGGACAGCGCGGACTTGGGCGGCAGGAAGACGTAGGCGACGACGCCGCCGAGGATCGCGACGGTCGCCGAGGCGGTCGCGGTGATGTGCATGGCGTGGATGAACGCGTCGTCGGCGGGCCGCACCAGGCTCGCGCCGCCCGGACCGAGGCGCTGGGCCACCCCGAGGGTCGCCTCGATGGACTCGCCGGCCGCGTGCCGCTGGCCGGCGGGCAGGTGGCCGAGGTGGGAGCTGATGCCGTTGCGGTAGACGGTGGACATCACCGAGCCGAGCACGGCCACCCCGAGGGCGCCGCCGACCTGGCGGAAGGTGTTGTTGACCGCCGAGCCGGACCCGGCCTTCTCCCGCGGCAGCGCGGACATGATCATCACCGTGGCGGGCGGCATGATGTGCGCCATCGCGGTGCCCATCACGAAGAACAGCACCTCCAGCTCCCAGATCGGGGTGGTCCGGCCGAGCAGGAGGAAGCCGAGGAAGGCGATCCCGGTCAGCACCATGCCGCCCGCGCACACCGCGCGGGCGCCGATCCGGTCGACCAGCAGCCGGGCGCGCGGCGCGAAGATCATCTGCGAGGCGGCGAGCGGGATCAGCAGCAGCCCGGAGCGCAGGGCGCTGTAGCCGCGCACCGACTGGTTGTAGAAGACGACGAAGAAGGTCACGCCCATCAGCGCGAAGAAGACCAGGCCGATCGCGGCGACGGAGGCGGCGAACTGCCGCTTCTTGAAGTAGCGCACGTCCAGGGCGGGGTGGTCGCTGCGGGCTTCGTACCAGACGAACACCCCGAGGATGGCCAGGCCCGCCACGGAGGTGCCCCACACCTCGGGGCGGGTGAAGTCGCCGTACTGGCCGCCCTTGATGATGCCGTAGATCAGCAGTACCAGGCCGGCGATGGACAGCAGCACGCCCAGCGGGTCGAGCCGGCCGGGCCGGGGGTCCTTGGAGTCGGGCACGATCAGGAACATCGCGATCAGCGCGACGACCACGATGGGCACGTTGACCAGGAAGACCGAGCCCCACCAGAAGTGCTGGAGCAGCAGCCCGCCGGTGATCGGGCCGACCGCGATCGCCAGGCCCACCACGCCGGCCCAGATGCCGATGGCGCGCGGCTGCTCCTCGCGCTCGAAGACGTTCATGATGATCGCCAGGGTGGCCGGCATGATCAGCGCGCCGCCCAGGCCCATCACCCCGCGCCACGCGATCAGTTGCCCGGCGGTCCCCGCGAACGCGGAGAGCGCCGAGCCGCCGCCGAACACGAACATGCCGGCGAGCAGCACCTTCTTGCGGCCCAGCCGGTCGCCGAGCAGCCCGGCGGTGAACAGCAGGCCGGCGAAGACCAGGGTGTAGGAGTTGATCGCCCATTCCAGCTCGCTCTGGCTGGCGCCGAGCCCGGTCGGGGCCGGCTGGGCGATCGTCTTCATCGCCACGTTCAGGATCGAGTTGTCCAGCACCACGACCAGCAGGCTGAACAGCAGGACGGTGAGGATCGCCCAGCGGCGGCGATGGATCACCTCGGGCACTTTTGTGACTATCGCATCAGCGGCCATCCCCCGAGCCTACCGCTTTTACGATACGGCCCCGTCTCGTATCGCAAAGCCCCGGCAAAGCCCCCAGCTCAGCCGCGGATCGGCCGGGGCGCCCGGGAACGGTCACGGGGCGGGGGTTGCCCGCGGGCGGCGGCCGGGCGGGTCCGGGGGTTTCCCGGCGGGGCCGGGCGTGCCAGCATGGGAGGTGGTCCGGGGACGCCGTCAGGGCGCCTCGAGATGACAACTGAAGGAGCCGTCACCATGACGCAGCTTCCGGCTGCCCAGAAGGCCGCCGACAACCCGAAAGCCCTCTACGGCGGGTCCGGCACCCGCCGCGTGACCGTGCGCGACCTCGGCGCCGCCAAGGAGCGCGGCGAGAAGTGGCCCATGCTCACCGCGTACGACGCGATGACCGCGTCGGTCTTCGACGAGGCCGGCATCCCGGTGCTGCTCGTCGGGGACTCGATGGGGAACTGCCACCTCGGCTACGACACCACCGTGCCGGTCACGCTCGACCACATGGCGATGCTGTCCGCCGCCGTGGTGCGCGGCACCCGGCGGGCCCTGATCGTCGCCGACCTGACCTTCGGGTCGTACCAGGAGGGCCCGGTGCAGGCCCTGCGCAGCGCCACCCGGCTGGTGAAGGAGGCGGGCGTCGGCGCGGTGAAGCTGGAGGGCGGCCGGCGCTCGCTGGCGCAGACCGAGGCGCTGGTCGAGGCCGGCATCCCGGTCATGGCGCACATGGGGCTGACCCCGCAGTCCGTGCACACCCTGGGCTACCGCGTCCAGGGCCGCGGCGACGAGGCGGCGCACCGCCTGGTCCAGGACGCGAAGGCCGCGCAGGACGCGGGCGCCTTCGCGCTGGTGCTCGAACTGGTGCCGGCGGAGGTCGCCGCCGAGATCACCAACGCGCTGGAGATCCCGGTGATCGGGATCGGCGCCGGGCCGGACACCGACGCGCAGGTGCTGGTGTGGACCGACATGGCGGGGATGACCGGCGGGAAGGTGCCGCGCTTCACCAAGCAGTACGCGGACCTGCGCCGCACCCTGGGCGACGCGGCGAAGGCGTACGCGCAGGACGTGGTGGGCGGGGAGTTCCCGGCGGCGGAGCACACCTTCCACTGAGCGGGGGAGCACACCTTCCACTGACCTGACGCAGGCGGGCGGGTCCGGTACGCCGGGCCCGCCCGGACTTTTCCACCCCGCGATCTGAGACATTCCGCCCCCGCGCCCGTATGGACCGGTGAGCGCCGCGGCCGCGGCGACCCTCCACACCTCCGGGAAGCCGTCCGCCGATGTCTCGATCCGCGATACGCGAACTCGACCGGGAGCCGCCGGTGCGGCAGGATGCGCCCGTGGACGGACCCCCGCCGGAGATACCGGAACAGGCCGGCGCGGTGCGCCCGCCCGGTCCCGGCCCGGAGCCGGACCTCGGCCCCGACCGCTCGGGCCCGGAGGAAGACCTCATGCGGGCCCTGTACCGCGAGCACGCGGGCGCCCTGCTGACCTATGTCCTCAAGCTCGTCGCGGGCGACCGCCACCTCGCCGAGGACGTCGTCCAGGAAACCCTGCTGCGGGCCTGGAAGAACGCCGCCCGGCTCGACCCGCGGGCCCGCTCCCTGCGGCCCTGGCTGATCACGGTGGCCCGCCGGATCGTCATCGACGGCCACCGCAGCCGCCAGGCCCGCCCGCCGGAGACCTCGCCCGCCGTGCTCGACCAGCTGCCCGCGCGCGACGAACTGGAGCGCTCGCTGCGCCTGATGACGATCTCCGACGCCCTCCAGGACCTGTCCGAAGCCCACCGCGAGGCGCTCGTGGAGACGTACTTCAAGGGCCGTACGGTCAGCGAGGCCGCCGAGGAGCTGGGGCTGCCGCCCGGGACCGTGCGCTCCCGGGTCTTCTACGCGCTGCGCGCCGCACGGAACGCGCTGGAGGAGAGAGGGGTGACCACCTCGTGACCCCCATGCCGCCCCATGTGGACGTGGGCGCCTACCTGCTCGGGGCGCTGGACGACGCGGAGATGTCCGCGTTCGAGGAGCACCTCGCCGAGTGCGACGCCTGCGGGCGGCAGCTCGACGAGCTGAGCGGCGTGGTGCCGGTCCTCGCCGAGCTGCGCGCGGACGGTGTCGGGATGCCCGGGCCGCCCGGCGACGCGCTGCTGGAGCGGATGCTGCGGCAGGTCGCCGGTGAGCGCCGGGCGCGGCGCAGGCGCCGGCTGGTCGCGGTCGCGGTGGCCGCGGTGCTGGTGGTCGGCGGCCCGGCGATCGCGGTGCTGGCCACCCGCGGCGGCGGCTCGGCGGCCCCCGCTGCCGCCGCGCAGGACTCGGCGAGAAACCCGTCGACCGGGCTGTCGGCGGTGGTGGGCCTGACGGACAAGGCGTGGGGCACCGAGGTGAGCCTGCGGCTGGCCGGGGTCTACGGGCCGGACCACTGCCACCTGGACGCGGTCGGCCGCGACGACTCCCGGGAGACGGTCGCGACCTGGTCGGTGCCGCAGGCCGGCTACGGCACGGGCGCGCATCCCCAGGCGCTGACCGTCAGCGGTGCCACCGGCATGCACCCGACGGCAATCAGCCGGTTCGAGGTGCGCACGGCCGACGGCACCCTGCTGCTGACCATCCCGCAGTCCGGCACCCAGCCGACCGACCGGCCGCGCGGCACCACCGGCTGACCTGCGGCGCCGCCCCCGCCGCACCACCGGTCGGGCGGGGCGCCGACCGCCGACATCCCGCCGACAGGGCGCTGTCGGCGGGATGTCGGTGCCGTGTCGGTGGGCCCGTGCAGGGTGGTGGACATGACGACGCGACTGACAGACAACGGTGGGACCGCCGCCGTCGAGGTGCGCGGTCTGGTCAAGCACTACGGACCGACCAAGGCACTGGACGGGGTGGATCTGGAGGTGCGCCAGGGCACGGTACTCGGCGTGCTCGGCCCGAACGGGGCCGGCAAGACCACGCTGGTGCGGGTGCTGTCCACGCTGGTGCAGCCGGACGCGGGCACCGCGCGGGTGGCGGGCTTCGACGTCCTCAGGCAGCCCCGGCAGCTGCGCCGGGTGATCGGCCTGACCGGGCAGTACGCCTCGGTGGACGAGAAGCTGTCCGGCCGGGAGAACCTGTACATGATCGGGCGGCTGCTGGACCTGTCCCGCAAGGACGCCCGGGCCCGCGCGGACGAGCTGCTGGAGCGGTTCTCGCTCACGGAGGCCGCCAAGCGGCCGGCGATGCAGTACTCCGGCGGGATGCGCCGCCGGCTGGACCTGGCGGCGAGCATGATCGGCCGGCCCGCGGTGCTCTACCTGGACGAGCCGACCACGGGCCTGGACCCCCGCACCCGCAACGAGGTGTGGGACGAGGTGCAGCGGATGGTCGCCGACGGCGCCACGGTGCTGCTCACCACGCAGTACATGGAGGAGGCCGAGCAGCTCGCGAACGAGCTGACGGTCATCGACCGCGGCCGGATCATCGCCGGCGGCAAGGTGGCCGAGCTGAAGGCGAAGGTCGGCGGCCGGACCCTGCGGATCAGGCCGAGCGAGCCGGCCGCGGCGGCCGGAATGGCCGACGCGATCGCGTCGGCGGGCCTGGACGGCGTCGCCGGCGCCCGGATCGACGAGGACGGCCTGGTCAGCGTGCCGATCCTCAGCGACGACCAGCTCACCGCGGTGGTGGGCGTGCTGGGCTCGCGCGGTTACGGCATCGCGCACATCGACACCCATCTGCCCAGCCTGGACGAGGTGTTCCTCGCCATCACCGGCCAGAAGTCCTCGGCGGCGCCCGGGGAGCAGCAGGACGCGGACGGCACGGCCGACCGTGCGCAGGACACGACCAAGAACGTGGAGGTCCCGGTATGAGCACCGCGACGGCGACGGTGACCGCCCCGGCGCGGGTCGCCTCGGACGAGGGCAGGATCGGCCTGCGGGCCAACCTGCGGCACATCGGCGCCCTCGCGCGCCGCAACATGCTCCAGATCAGGCAGGACCCCGAGTCGATGTTCGACGCGGTGCTGATGCCGGTGATCTTCACCCTGCTGTTCGTGTACGTCTTCGGCGGCGCGATCTCCGGCAAGGGCCACCAGCACGAGTACGTGAACTACGTGGTGCCCGGGCTGATGGCGATGATGGGCATGAACCTGTCCATGGCGGTCGGCAGCGGCATCAACGACGACTTCCGCAAGGGGGTCATGGACCGGTTCCGCACCATGCCGATCGCCCGGTCCACGGTGCTGATCGCGAAGATCGTGGTGGAGGTCGGCCGGCTGCTGATCGCGATCGCGATCCTGCTGGGCATGGGCTTCGCGCTGGGCATGTCCATCGGGACGGACGTGATGCACCTGGCGGCGGCGATCGTGCTGTCCGTGGTCTTCGGCGCCTCGCTGATGTGGATCTTCATTCTGCTGGGCCTGACCATGAAGACCGCCCAGGCGGTGCAGGGGGTGGGCATGCTCGTACTGATGCCGTTGCAGTTCGGCAGTTCGATCTTCGCCAGTCCGACCACGATGCCGGGGTGGCTGCACAACTTCACCAAGGTCAATCCGCTCTCCAACCTCGCGGACGCCTCCCGGGCGCTGATCAACGGCGGGGCGGTGGCGCACTCGGTGTGGATGACACTGGCCTGGGCGGTCGGCATCACCGCGGTCACCGCGCCGCTGGCGGTCGCCCGCTTCCGCAAGAAGACCTGATCCACGGCGGGCCCCGGCGGGCGGCCCGGCCCGCGAGGAGCCCGGCCCGTACGGGCCCCGAGGAGCGGTCAGTCCACGTCGCACATCAAGGCGACGGCCCCGGCGACGTCGAGGCCGTCGCCTTCGGCGTACGCGGCGGCGTAGCCGTCCTCGCCGAGCAGTTCGCGCAGCCGGGCGCGGGTCCGTTCGATGTCCCGCTTCTCCAGCGGCGGGATCGCCACCGGCCGCAGCCGGTCGTGCGCCGCCAGCAGCCGGACCGCCCGGGTCAGCCGGGCCGGCCCGGCGCCGGGCTCGGCCGCACCGAGGAGCAGCAGCAGTTCGGCGACGGCGGGCGTCATCACCATCGCCACCCGGGGGGCGATCACCCGGGCCAGCGGGTGGGCGTTCATCGCGTTGACGCCCGCGGAGAGGATGGCCAGGCCGCCGGCCGGGTCACCGGAGCGGCCGACGAGGTAGCCGCGGACGCCCTCGAGCATCCCGTCGACGAACCCGGGCACCGGGAAGGCGTTCTCCTTGCTCTCCGCGACGGTCCGCTCGACCAGGGCCAGCGCCTCGGGCACCCGGTCCAGCCGGGAGAGCAGGCCCGCCAGCTGCACCCGGCCGTAGAAGGCGGCGCCGAAGCTGGAGTTGCCGAACCGCTCGGCGTCGGCGATGCCCTCGCGCATCACCCGCTCGCCCTCCTCCACCTCGCCCAGGCTCGCCAGCGCCTCGCCGAGCCGGACCAGCACCACCGGCACGTGCTGGTGCGCCCCGACCTTGCGGGCCAGCACGATGCCCTCGCGGCAGCAGCGGGCCGCGCGCTGCCAGTCGCCCATGTTGCCCGCGGCCTCGGCCTCGCCCGACAGGGTCTCCGCGGTGCCCCACTCGTCGCCGATCCGCTCGAACAGCTGCCGGCTCTCGCCGATGTCGGCGAGTGAGAGGTCGAGCCGTTCGCTGATGTCGTTGTTGACCTTCGCCCGCAGTTGCAGGGTGTAGGCCAGCTCCCAGGTCCGGCCGAAGCGCCGGCAGCACGCGATGGTCTCGTTCATCAGCTCGTGCACCCGGTCGAAGTTGCCGGAGAAGAACGCCCCGAAGGCGCGGGTGATGCCGGGCTGGCGGGCCGACTGCGGCAGGTGCGGCGGGTAGGTCTCGATGAGGGCGGCGCCGGCCCGGATGATCCGCTCGTTCGACCACCAGTCGTCCTCGCCGTCATGACTGGACAGCTCCATGACGTGGACGTAGCGGCGGGCCTCCAGCAGCTGTTCGCCCTCCAGCGGCGGCGGGTCGTCCAGCAGGCCGCGCTCCAGCGGCACCAGGCTCGGCGGCTCGGCGAACGGGTCGGGGCCGAGCGCGGCGACCACGGCGGGCCAGTGCCTGCGCTCCGAGACGTAGTTGCGCACCTCCCAGAACCAGGCGCAGCCGATCACCAGCAGCAGCGCCTCCTGCTCGTCGCCGCCCGCCACCGCCCGGCCCAGCGCGGCCCGCAGGTTGTCGTGCTCGGTCTCCAGCCGCTCGAACCACAGGAGTTGGCCGCGCTCGCGCAGCTTCGGGTCGGCGGTGCGGACGTACTCGCGGAAGTGCACGATGTGGCGGCGCTCGATCAGGGCGCGCTCGCCGGACGCGTCGAGCCGCTCGGCGGCGTACTCGGAGATGGTCTCCAGCATGCGGTAGCGGGTGCCGTCACCGTGCTGGTCGGCGAGGACCAGGGACTTGTCGACGAGGGAGGCGAGCAGGGCGGCGGTGTCGGGCGGGGCTATCCACTCGGCGGGCGCCCCGCGGGCGGGGTCACCGGTCACGGGGTCGGCAGTTCCGGGGGCGGGGTCGGCGGTTCCGTAGCCGGGCGCGGGGCCGGCGGTTCCGGGGGCCGGGTCGGCGCAGACCGCCTCGACCGCGTCCAGCGTCCAGCCGCCGCGGAAGACCGCGAGCCGGCGCAGCAGCACCCGCTCGGCCGGCTCCAGCAGGTCCCAGGACCAGTCCACGACGGCGCGCAGCGTCTGCTGCCGCGGCAGGAGCGTACGGCTGCCGCCGGTGAGCAGGCGGAAGCGGTCGTCGAGCCGGTCGGCGAGCTGGCGCGGCGAGAGGCTGCGCAGCCGGGCCGCGGCCAGCTCGATCGCCAGCGGCAGGCCGTCCAGCCGCCGGCAGAGCTCCGCGCACGCCATCGGGTCGTCGTCGACCCGGAAGCCGGGGCGGGCGGCGGCGCCGCGGTCGGCGAGCAGCCGCAGCGCGGTCGGGTCCGGCAGCGGGTCCAGCGGCCGCACCAGCTCGCCCGGCACGCCCAGCGGTTCGCGGCTGGTGGCGAGCACCGACAGGCGCGGGCAGGAGGCGAGCAGCGACGCGGTGAGGGCGGCGGCCGCGTCGATGACGTGCTCGCAGTTGTCCAGGACGAGCAGCAGTTCGCGGCCGGTGCAGTAGTCGACGAGCTGCCGGGTCGCGTCGCGCGCGCCGGCCGCCTCGGCCGCGAGCGCCACCCCGGCGGCGCTGCCGTGGTGCAGCAGCGTCTCGCGCAGCCCGAGCGAGCTGATCACCGCTTCGGGGAGGGTGCGCGGGTCGCTGACCGGGGCCAGTTCGGCGTACCAGACGCCGTCCGGCCAGCGGCCCGCGACCAGGTCCCCGGCCTCCTGCGACAGCCGGGTCTTGCCGGTGCCGCCCGGGCCGGTGATCGTCACCAGCCGGCCCTGCGCCAGGTCGTGCCGCACCGCCGCGAGGTCCCGCTCCCGGCCCACGAAGCTGGTCAGCCGGGCCCGGGCGTTGCCGGGCGCGCTCACGGTGCCGCCGTGCGGTTCCGCCCCGGCGCCGGGCGTGCGGTCGTACGTCCACCCGGCGGGTCCGGAGCCGTTCGCGCCGGGCGGCAGCACGGCGTCCGGGGTGCGCGCGGCGTCCGGGGCGGGCTCGGCGGGCGGGGGCTGGACGTGCGGGGGCTGGAGGAGTTCCGCGTGCAGGCGGCGCAGCTCCTCGCCGGGGTCGGTGCCGAGTTGCTCGGCCAGGTCCCGGCGGACCGCCTCGTAGGCGGTGAGGGCTTCCGCGGTGCGGCCGGCGGCGCGCAGGGCCCGCAGGTGCAGGGCGCGCAGCGGCTCGTCCAGCGGGTGCGCGGCGGCCAGTTCGGCGAGTTCGGGCAGCACCTGCCCGGCCCGGCCGAGGGCGAGGTCGGCGGTGAGGCGGTGCCGGTGGGCGTCCAGCCGCAGGGCCTCGCTGCGGACGGCGGCGGTGCCGCGGTCGGGCAGGTCGGCCAGCGCGGGGCCGCGCCACAGCGCGAGCGCGTCGCCGAGCAGCCCGCCGGCCTTGACCGGGTCGCCGTCGGCCAGGGCCCGGGCGCCTTCCTCGGCGAGCCGCTCGAAGCGGTACAGGTCCACGTCGTCGCGGGCGGCCTGGAGCCGGTAGCCGCCGCCGAGCGAGGCGACCGCGTCGTGGCCCAGCGCCCGCCGCAGCCGTCCGACCAGGGCCTGGAGCGCGCCGACGGCGTCGGCGGGCGGCTCGCCCTGCCACACCTCGTCGATCAGGGCGTCCGCGCCGACCACCCGGCCGGGCCGCAGCGCCAGCGCGGTGAGCAGCGCGCGCAGGCGCCCGCCCGCGAGGGCGACGGGGGCGCCGTCCTCCCGCAGGGCCTGGGTGGGGCCGAGGATCGTGTATCGCACGGCCCCATTCTTACGGAGTCGGCGCGGCCGGTGTCACGAGGTGCGGCGCCCGGTACGGCCCGCTCGGGCCGGTGCCGGCCGTCCCCCGGGTGGCGCACCGGGCGGAACCGGGGCCGGCCGCCGTCCGTTCTGCGGACGAGGCACGTGTCCGAGCCCGCCCGGGATGGCATGATCGGGCGGCACCGCACCCGAACCCCGCCCCGCGAGGAGCCCGTACATGACCGTCACCCCGCTGCGTATGACCAGGAGAGGCGAGAACCGCCGGATCAGCCCGGTGTTCCTCGGCATCACCGCGGTGATGGTGGTCTCCGGCTGGGCGGTGTGGTCGGGCTACGCGTCCGACGCCGGCTTCGCGGTGTTCCTGTTCGTGCTCTCCGGCTGGCTGTTCTCGCTGTGCCTGCACGAGTACGCGCACGCCCGCACCGCCCTGCACAGCGGCGACACCAGCATCGAGGCCAAGGGCTATCTGACGCTGAACCCGCTGAAGTACGCCAACGCGGCGCTGTCGATCCTGCTGCCGCTGATCTTCGTGGTCCTGGGCGGTATCGGCCTGCCGGGCGGCGCGGTGCTCATCGAGCGCAACCGCATCCGCGGCCGGCTGCGGCACAGCCTGATCTCGGCGGCGGGCCCGCTGGTCAACGTGGCCTTCGCGGTACTGCTGATGCTGCCCTTCACGCTCGGTCTCGCCGACTCCTGGCCGCAGGACTTCCGGGCCGCCCTGGGGTTCCTCGGGCTGCTCCAGGTGACCGCGGCGATCATGAACTTCCTGCCGATCCCGGGCCTCGACGGCTACGGCGTGCTGGAGCCGTGGCTGTCGTACGAGGTGCGCCGGCAGGTGCAGCCGTTCGCGCCGTTCGGGATGCTCGCGGTTTTCGGGGTGCTCTACATCCACTCGGTCAACGTGAAGTTCTTCAACGCGATGTACCACGTCATGACGTGGTTCAAGGTGCCGGACTGGATGCCGTCCTACGGCTACTACCTCTTCCAGTTCTGGCGCCACTGAGCGGCGCGGGACACTGCCGCGCCGCCTCACCCGGCGGTGTGCTGCTGCCCGGCGGCCGCCGCCAGCTTGGCCCTGCGGTAGTAGTACCAGCACATGTTGCTGGTCAGACCGGCGAGCAGCACCCAGACCACCCCGATCCAGTGGCCGTTGACGAAGGAGACCACCGCGGCCGCCACGGCCAGCAGGCACACGATCAGGGAGTAGAGGGCGAGGCGGGGCATGGCGGTCGGGCTCCTGTGCTGGTCGGGGGTGCGGCGGGAGGTTCGGCGGGGGGATTCGGCCGGGGCCGGGCCGGTCACACGTCGGTGAGGCGCAGGCCGGCGTGGGCCTTGTAGCGGCGGTTGACGGAGATCAGGTTGGCCACCAGGGACTCGACCTGGTGGGCGTTGCGCAGGCGTCCGGCGAAGACACCGCGCATGCCGGGGATGCGGCCGGCGAGGGCCTGTACGAGGTCGGTGTCCTTGCGGGAGTCGCCGAGCACCATCACGTCGGTGTCGATCGTCTCCACCCCCGGGTCCTGGAGCAGCACCGCGGACAGGTGGTGGAAGGCGGCGGTGACGCGGGAGTCCGGGAGCAGCGCGGCGGCCTGCTGGGCGGCGCTGCCCTCGTCGGGGGTGAGCGCGTAGGCGCCCTGCTTGTCGAAGCCGAGCGGGTTGACGCAGTCGACGACGAGCTTGCCGGTGAGCGGCTCGCGCAGCGCCTCGAGGGTCTTCGCGTGGCCCTCCCAGGGGACGGCCACGATCACGATGTCGCTGCGGCGGGCGCACTCGGCGTTGTCCGCGCCCTGCACGCCGGTGGCGCCGAACTCGCCCGCGGCCAGTTCGTCCGCGGCGGCCTGGGCGCGGGCGGCGTCGCGCGAGCCGATCACCACGGACTGCCCGGCCCGCGCCAGGCGGTAGGCCAGGCCCCGGCCCTGGTCGCCGGTGCCGCCCAGCACCCCCACGGTCAGGTCGGACACGTCGGGCAGCGCCCAGGGGTCCTTGGCTGCGGGCTTCTTCACGTCGTCAGCGGTCATGACCCCTATCTTCCCACCGGCCGCCCTCCCGCCCGCTTCCGGGCGGCTACGCGGGCAGCGCGTCGTCGGCGGTCGTGTCGTCGGGGACGTCGGCCGGGCTGTCGGCGGGGGCGGCCGGTTCCACCGGAGGCGCGTTCCGCGAGTCGTACGCCATCAGGGCGGGCAGGAACAGCGCCAGCAGGCCCACGGAGGCGACGCAGGCCAGCCCGCCGGACCAGACCGAGATCCGCGCGGTGCCGAGCGCGGCGACGCCGCCGGAGCGGACCTGCCCGAGCTGCGGCCCGGTGGAGTACGACAGCAGCTCGATCCCGGCCAGCCGCCCGCGCAGGGAGTCGGGGATGGTCTCGTTCCACATGGTGGAGCGGCCGATGCCGCTGACCATGTCGCAGGCGCCGGCCGCCCCGAGGAAGACCAGCACCACCCAGATGTGGCCGGTCCAGCCCGCGCAGGCCATCGCCAGCCCCCAGCCGGCGGCCGCGTAGACCACCATCCGGCCGTGCCGCCGCACCCGCGTGGCCCAGCCGCTGGTGAGGCTGACCAGCAGCGAGCCGACCGACCCGGCGGCGTACATCAGGCCGAGCGACCAGCGGGCGTGCAGGTCGTCGGCGAGGAAGGGGAAGATCGCGGCCGGGTAGGCGAAGAACATCGCGGCCATGTCGATCAGGTAGGTGCCCAGCAGTTCCTTGCGGCTCCAGGCGTAGCGGGCGCCCTCGGCGATGCCGCGCAGCGACGGCGGGCGGGCGTCGTGGGCGGCGGGCGAGCGGCGCAAGAACACGCTGAGGGCGACGGAGACGGCGAAGGTGGCCGCGTCGACGCCGTAGGACCAGCCCAGGCCCGCGTAGGCGATGACCAGGCCCGCGGCGGAGGGGCCGGCGATCGCGCCGATCTGCCAGCGCAGGGCGTTCAGCGAGGCGGCCGCGGCCAGTTGGTCGCGGGGCACGATGCGCGGCACGATCGCGTCCAGCGCGGGCCGTTGCAGGCCGGCGAGCGCGCTGGACAGGGCGGCGCCGGCGTACAGCGGCCACACCGCGGGGTGCGGGGCGAGCGCGTTGGCCAGCAGGCCGACCACCAGCAGGCCCTGCGCGGCCTCGGCGGCGACGATCAGCGTCTTGCGGTCGACGGCGTCGGCGAGCGCGCCGCCGTAGAGCCCGAAGACGATCAGCGGCACGAGCTCGACCGCGCCCACCGCGCCGACCGCGACCGCCGAGCCGGTGATGTCCTTGATCTGGACCGGCAGCGCGACCATCGTCAGGAAGCTGCCGAAGTTCGTCACCACCCCCGCGGTCCACATCAGCCGGAAGTCGCGGGAACTGCGCCAGGGCGCGAGGTCGGGCAGGAGACGCTTCAGCTTCACCCGGGTGAATCTGCCGGGCGCAGGGGGGCGCGGGCAACGTGTTTTCCGGCACGTCCGCCGCCCGCGGTGCAGGTCAGGCGGGTGGACGGCGCCTGGCGGGCGGTGCCTTGGGCCCGGGGGCTCAGTCCTGGGCGTCCCAGTCGTCGTTGCGCTCCGCGACGCGCTCCATCGCGTGCTCGGCCTCCGCCTTGGTCGGGTAGGGCCCGAAGCGGTTCTTCGCCGGGCAGTCCGGCCCCTCCTCGACCCGCTGGTGCTTCAGGCAGTAGAACCACTCGCCCGGCTTGCCCGCGGGCTTGTCCGCCTTGTGGAACACCATGACGCTCTCCCTCGCTCGCGGCCGCCACCGGCCGTGTCCCGACGCCGCCCGCCGTAGGCGGCCGCACGGCCCGGACCTCCTCATCGTGCCCGATCTCCCGTGGATACACTCGTCGGCATGTCTGGTCAGTCGCCGCTCGTGCCCGGCACTCTGTCCCCCTCCCGCCAGGTCCCGGGGTCGATCCCGCGGCCCGAGTACGTCGGCCGGCCGGGCCCCGCCGCGTACACCGGCTCCGAGGTGCAGGACGAGGAGACCGTCGAACGGATGCGGGTCGCCTCGCGGATCGCGGCGCGGGCGATGGCCGAGGCCGCGAAGGCGGTGGCGCCGGGGGTGACGACGGACGAGCTGGACCGGATCGCCCACACCTACATGGTCGACCACCGGGCCTACCCCTCCGACCTGGGCTACCGCGGCTTCCCCAAGTCGATCTGCACCTCCGTCAACGAGGTCATCTGCCACGGCATTCCGGACTCGACGGTGCTGCGCGACGGCGACATCGTCAACCTCGACGTCACCGCGTTCATCCACGGCGTGCACGGCGACTGCAACGCGACGTATCTCGTGGGCGACGTGGCCGAGGAGTCGCGGCTGCTGGTGGAGCGCACCGAGGAGGCGCTGAACCGGGCGATCAAGGCGGTCCGGCCGGGCCGCCGGCTGAATGTGATCGGGCGGGTCATCGAGTCGTACGCCAAGCGCTTCGGCTACGGCGTGGTGCGGGACTTCACCGGGCACGGCATCCACACCGCCTTCCACTCGGGCCTGATCGTGCCGCATTACGACGACCCGCGGGCGACCACGGTGCTGCGGCCCGGGATGACCTTCACCATCGAGCCGATGCTCACGCTGGGCACCCACGAGTACGACATGTG
This sequence comes from Streptomyces sp. CA2R106, assembly GCF_037034245.1. Taxonomy (NCBI): domain Bacteria; kingdom Bacillati; phylum Actinomycetota; class Actinomycetes; order Kitasatosporales; family Streptomycetaceae; genus Streptomyces; species Streptomyces sp. CA2R106. Next base: position 4,903 of record NZ_JBAGKC010000031.1, on the reverse strand, counting down.
GGCGGACGGCTGGACGGTCGTCACCAAGGACCGCAGGCGCACGGCCCAGTTCGAGCACACGCTGGTCGTGACGGCCGACGGCGCCGAGGTCCTCACGCTCCCCTGACGGGCGGCGCCCGGTAGGGTTTGCGGCGATCCCCATCGGGTACGAAGGAGAGCCGACGCGCCATGATCCGCCGCAGGTTGTGCCTCGGGGCCGCCGCCATCGCGCTGACCGTGCCGCTGGCCGGCTGCGTGACCGTGCACGGCGAGCGCGCACTTGTTCCGTCGCTCCGGCCCGCCGAGGCGGCCAAGGTGCTGGCGGACTTCGCCGCGCAGAACAACAAGGCGACCAGGGCCTACGACGAGCAGGCGATCACCGCCGCCGAGGCGGGGCCGCTGGGTGCGATCGACCAGGCCGGGGTACGCGCGAAGCACGCCAACAACCCGGGCGGGAACAAGAGTTACTCGCCGCTGAAGTTCTCCGACGCGAAGTTCCTCATCCCCGAGCAGCGCGGCTGGCCGAAGTTCTTCGTCGCGGAGGCGAAGACGAACCGCAACGGGGACGCGCGCTGGCTGCTGGTGTTCCGCCACGGCGGGGCGCGGCAGCCGTGGAAGGCCGACTTCCTCGGGGTGGCCACGGCGGACGAACTGCCGGACTTCGCCGTCGACAAGGCCGGGCACGCCGAGGCGGTGCCGCTGGCGGGTACCGATCTGGCGGTGCAGCCGGGGCAGTTGAGCGCGCAGTACGCGAACTACCTCGACAGCGGTGCCGGTGCGTCCGGGGGTTCCGGCAAGTCCGGTGCTTCCGGCGGGTCCGGTTCCGGGTCCGGGAAGAACGGGGCCGCTGCGGCCGGGGTGTTCGCGGACGGGCCGGCCACCTCCGGGCTCAAGGACAGCCGCGCGAAGTCCGCGCACACCGCCAGCACCGTGACGCAGTACGCCGACCAGGCCGATGTCGCGGGCGACTTCGCGCCGGTCGCGCTGCGCACCACCGACGGCGGCGCCGTCGTCTTCTTCGGCTCCCGCCACCAGTCGCGGGCGACCTTCCGCGCCGACCACCCGCTCACCCTCGACGACGACACCAAGGCGCTCACCTCCGGCACCCCGAAGACGTCGATCACCCTCTACCGGGTGGCGCAGAGCATGGTGCGGGTGCCGCCGAAGAAGGCGGGCGCGAAGGTCACGTTCGTGAGCTACCTGACGGGCCTGGTCTCGGCGAAGGGCGAGTAACCGGGCCGGGAGCCGAACCATCGGCCGGGCCGCCGGCGGGCGGTGCGGGTCGGCGCCTGGCGGGCGTGCCGGTGTCAGCGGCCCCAGGCGACCGGCGCGGGCTCGAACTCGTAGCCGAACTGGGCGCAGGCGTCGGTGAGGATGGCGAGCACCGGCAGCGGGTCGGGCAGCGGCAGGTCCGGGCCATGGCCGTCGAGCCACTGGACGCTGTGGCCGGAGGGCAGCCGCGCGGGCGGCAGCAGGACGTAACTGCCGCGGCAGTGCCAGCGGATGCCGGGGTGCTCGTCGGCGGTCTCGGGGTGGCTGTCCAGCGCGCAGGGCCACCACTCGTCCTCGTCGGCGGGGGTGCCGCGGGTGGCGGTGAAGAACAGCAGCCGCTCCTCGCCGTGGGCGGCGACCGGCCCGAGCGTCGCCGCGTCGGCCGTCAGCCGCTCCAGGGCGAGCCGGCCGGCGTCCGCAGGCACGTCGAGCACGTCGTGGCCGATGCCGGTCGCGGTGACGAAGTTCGCCAGCGGGTGGGTGCGCAGCCAGTCCTCGACGCGCTGGGGATCGGTGGACGCCTGGGTCTGCCAGGCGAGCGAGACCGGGTGCAGGCCGGGGATCGGACAGCCGATCCGCTCGCAGGAACAGCCGTAGTTCTCCGGGTGGGCAGCCGGGACCAGCCGGAAGCCGGCCACGGCCGCGGCCCGGGTCAGCTCGTCGCGCCGCGGGTCGGGGCCGGCGGGGCCGGAGCGGGAGCCGCGCGCGGCGCGCGGTGTCCGGGCGGGGCGGACCGGGCGGGTGGGGCGCTCGGCGGGCGAGTCGGACGAGCCGCTGTCCGCGCCGCGGCGCAACCAGTCGGACAACCTGTTCCTGCCTGCCATCGAGCTCCTTCCCTCGCCCCTGGGCCACCGCGATACCCGACACGGTACGCCGACGGTGGAGGCAATCCTGCCTCCTACCTGGATTGAACAGCCACTCGGGGTGGAAGTCTTCCCGTGCAACCTTTACCGACGAGATGTCGGCAAGACCTTGACCGATCGAACGCGGCACGTCTTACTTAGGTATACCTAACTCGTTGACTTCCGGGAGACCGCCTTGCCGCCGCTGCCTGTCGCCACGCCCTTCTCGACCGTCATCCGCACCGCGAGCCAGGACCTGCACACCGAGGTCAACAACACCTCGTTCATGAGCGACATGCTCGGCGGGCGGCTCGGCGTCGAGGCGTACGCCCGCTACACCGAGCAGCTGTGGTTCGTCTACCGCGCGCTGGAGGACGGCGCGGCCGCGCTCGCCGGCGACCCCGTGGCCGGGCCCTTCCTCTTCCCCGAGCTCTCGCGGGTGCCCTCCCTGGAGCGGGACCTCGCACACCTGCGCGGGCCCGGCTGGCAGCAACGGGCCACCCCCGTGCCCGCCACCGCCGCGTACGCCGCCCGCATCGCCGAGGTCGCGGACACCTGGCCGGCGGGCTACGTCGCCCACCACTACACCCGCTACCTCGGGGACCTCTCCGGCGGGCAGGTCGTGCGCGACACCGCGCAGAAGACCTGGGGGTTCGACCACAAGGGGGACGGCGTCCGCTTCTACGTCTTTGACGGCATCCCCAACCCCGCCGCCTTCAAGCGGTCCTACCGCGCCCTGCTCGACGCGCTCCCCCTCGACGCCCCCGAACAGGCCCGCGTCATCGCCGAGTCCCGCCGCGCCTTCACCTTCAACGGCGCCCTCCTCGCCGACCTCGCCACCGCCTGACGTCTTTTGGCGGCGCCGTGTTCCCCCGGGTGCGCTGATTCCCCCCGGGGGGCGGTCTACGGCGGGCCGTCGCGGCCGAGCATGCCCGTCAAGCAAGGGCCATGCGCAGGTCTCGGGCCAGGCCCGGAGCCATGTCGCAGATCGTGTCGCAGAGGGCCGCCGTCCGTTCCCGGACGAGCCCGCTGCGGTATGCAGGCGGCAGGTTCTCCCACACTCCATGGGCCCTTTCGGCGGCCTCTGCGCTGTCCCCTTCGGCGCTGAGGCAGGCCGCCCTGTCGATGTCCAGCAGGGCTCGGGTCATCACGGAAGGCGTCCGCGTCAGGGCGAGGGCGGCGTCCTGTTCGGCGTACGCGTCCTTTGTGCTGCCCAGCAGGGTGAACGTCTGGGAGAGGTGGACGTGGTGCTTCTGCAACGGGTAGCCGAACCAGGTGTCGGCGGCCTGGGAGCCGTCCAGTTGCCCGGCGATGGTGCGAGCGTCGGCCACCCCGCGCAGCGCGCCCATGCGGTCACCGTTCGCGGCAAGCGCCCGCGCGCCGACGGCCGCGGCAAGCGCCGCTGACGCGGAGGGCGCCCGCCCGGCTGCGGCGCGGGCCTGGACCGACAAGGCGGCGGCCGCTTCCGGGGCACCGTAGTTGAGCGGCACCATCGCATGGCGGGCGAGCGTCCAGGCGAGCATCTGACGGTCACCGGACTCCCTGGCGGCCCGTTCAGCGGTGGCGAACCAGCGATGGGCTTCACGCTGGTCCCCGCGATCATGCTGAACGATCGCCACCAGCCCGGCGATCCCGGCCGCCGTACGGGCGAGCTGGGTGCGGGCGGCTGCCGGGTGCGGCCGGTTGAGCACATCCCGGAGCAGATCCAGGTCCGCACGCATCTGCCCGAGGACATCCGTGGGGGGCCGGCCCCGATAGCCACCGCGGTGGCGCTCGAACGCGCCTTCCAGGTAAGCGAGGTCCCCCGCGTCCGAACCCGTCAGGGCGGTGTCGATGCCCTGCCGCGCCGTCGCGAGCCCGGACAGCGCTCCCGGTTCCGTTGCGGCAACCGCGAACACCCCGAGGAAGTGCCGTCTGTCCACCGCCGTACCGTCCTCTCCGCCGCCGCCCGCAACTCCCACGCCGCCCCCTTCAACGGTACGGGCCCCCGGCGCCGGATGAACAGCATGAACGGGGCACATGCCTGCATGTTCGAGCACGGCCTCGGTTGTCGGGCTGCGCGCGTGCTGGGCCGCACGCTCCAACTCGGAAAGGGGCGTGTCGAGAGCGCGGGCCAGGTACGGCAGCCATACGTCAGGAATACGCACGCCCCGCTCCCAACGCGACACCTCATGCCGCGTGATCGACGTCGTACCGGATAACTCGGAAAGAAACGCGGCCAGTCGGCTCTGCGACCTTCCCGTGCGGTTCCGCAGCCCTGTGAGGTAGGCGCCGAACTGGCGGCGCCGTTCATCGTCGTTCACGCTGACCCTCCTCAAGCCGTCTGGCCCCCTCCCGGCCCCCTGTCTGGCTCCCCACCCGAATGGCTTCAAGCGTTTCGATGGACCGGATGGACCCCGGCGGCCGTGCGAGCGGCCCCGGGGCGTGGCCGATCCGTCACCGTTCCGAGGAGCAGCAGATCGACATGCAGGAAACTACTGGGTTTGCGGGCCTGGACACGGACCCGGCGCATCGCCTGTCGCCAGCGGCATTGCTGGAGGACCTCTCGTAGCTCGGTCGCAGCAGAACCCGAACCCTTCGGACCACATCGGAGAAAAGGAAGAGACGCCCGCATGGAGAACGACGACGACATCACGATCGGCGACGGCAACGGAAACGGGAATGCCAGGGGTAAGAACGTCCGGGCGGTGGACCGGTTTTCGGCACGGGCGCTGTACGCCAACCGGCTCGCGTACGAACGCGAACGCTCCGGGATGAGCCTGGTGCAACTCGGCGAGAAATGCCGGTACGAGCAGTCGTACCTGCACCGC